>JBPYDQ010000748.1:0-6204 GCA_051986135.1 Terriglobales bacterium
CGCCGAGGTAGAGAGCAATTCCCATAAACCAGATCAGCCCTTCAACGACAATCATGCCGGTACGGGAGTTGTACAGACCCAATCCGTAATACCTGTGAATTCCCGGCGCGAGTGGCAGGTCGGCACGATGAGCAATGAAGTCGAGAACCCAATGGCTCAAGACGGCCACGGAGAGCACTACGCTTCCGCGCCAGTACCGGCGAATAACGTAGTAAGCGACAGCGAGCAGCGCTGCCCAAACAAAATCCGTGGCGAGACTGTGACTGATAGGGTAGTCGTAGAGATCGAGTGGGTTGGTGGTCGTAATTCCGGCCTTATAGTGAAATGCTCAACACCGACTACGACCAACCCCCAAGCCAAGAGGTCGGTGAAGAGTGCAGCAAATACCAGCGTTCCCCCAAAGATGTTTGCGGCGCGAAGCCAAATTCGAGCGGGGATGGGGGCGCGTATGGCCAAGCCAAGACCGGTTTGCTTCGAGAGCTCATATCCGTATTGCCAGGTGCGTGGTTGTCGCAGCATAGCGGAAAGCAACGTGCGTGGCTGAGCAGAGCTGTTTGGCGACACTGACCCGGAAGTAGGCAGTGCTGCAAAATCTCCGACCTCGCCCAAGCCTTTGAGGTTAGCCGTGTTACCTTCCCGGCGTATCGGGTCGAGACTCATCTCGACTTTTAACCAGGAGCCTCGACGCAAAGGCCAGGACCGCGCGGTACGCTCGAGGCACCAGGGGTCTATTCCATTTTGCTAGCGGCCGGACCCACGCCAGTGGCCTGTTTGGTCTTGGGGTCAATGCCGATCAGCGCCACTCCGCCCACTCCACCGCGGCTGACGGCAACCACGTGGCCACGAGCCCTCAGGTCGGCCTGCACTTCTTCGGGGAGGGTGTTGGGCACAGACAGGCTGCCCAAGCGGGCGCGGCTCTGGCTGAAGGAGCTGATGAAATGCGTGGTGGAGAAGCGCGGCGCTCTAAACGCCTGCTCGGGACTCATGTCGAATTCCACGTAGTTGAGGATGACCTGGATGGCTGCTTGATCCTGCTGGTCGCCGCCAGCTACCGATATCGCCATTACGGGATGGTTTTCATGGAAAACCAGCGTGGGGCTCAGCGTGATTCGGGGCCGCTTGCCGGGCTGAATGACGTTGGGGGTTCCCGCAAACGTGTTCAGGCTGGTGAGCCGACTTCCGTGAATAATGCCCGTGCGTCCGGCCACGCCTGCGGTGCTCGACAGGCCGCTGGGAGTCGCCGCGATGATGTTCCCAAACTTATCTGTCACACACATGACGGTGGTTCCGCCATGCCAGGGGCCGGTGATGGTGGGCGGCTTGGTCGGTTTCATATTGTACGGGTCGCCCGGCCGGAGCTCGAGAGATGCCTTTTTTGAATCGATCAGCTCGCGCCGCATTTTGGTGTACTGATCGGAAAGCAACTGTTGCATCGGCACTTTCACAAAGTTCGGATCGCCGTAATACTCGTCGCGATCCGCCAGAGCAAGTTTCTCCGCTTCAATCACCGTGTCGATGTAATCCGCCGAATTGAAGCCCATCTTCTTCAGGTCGAAACCTTCCAGCAGGCGCAGCGTCTGTAAGAGATAAGGACCCTGCGTCAGCGGACCGGCCTTATAGACCGTGTAGCCACGGTACGTGGTTTTGAGCGGATCCACCACGGGAGTTTTGTGTGCGGCCAAATCCGCCTTGCGAAGAAAACCGCCTTTTCCGATATACCAGGCTTCTAGGGCGTCGGCGATGTCACCGCGATAGAAGCGGTCCGAGACGGCTTGCAGTCTCTGCTGCCGCGTACCTTTCGCGGTCTTTTCCGACTCCACCAATTTTCGAAAGGTCACCGCCATATCCGCCTGCCAGTTCACGCCGGTTTCGATTCTCTTTCCGCTGCCGGTATCGATATACCAACTGGGGCCGCCGGCGTCTAGAATGGCCAGCGTCGGCCGCACGACCTCGTCGAAGCTTTTGGTTCCGTAAAGTTTCAGCAGGGTGACGACCGCACCTATGGTGCCAGGCACAGCGGCTGCCTTGACATCACCGTCCGGGATTCCGTGTGCCATGTACCAGGCGATGGCTTTGGGGTCGCGAGGGGCCTCCCCTTGTCCCTCCAACAGCTTCACGTTTTTCTGGTCGGCGCTGTAAACCAGAATGGGAACCTCTCCTCCCACGCAGAACGCGCCTACATAGGTTACGGACAGCGCCAGCAGGGTGGCGGCGCTTGCATCGGCGGCGTTTCCGCCGTGTTCCAGAATCTTGATGCCGGCCGCAGTGGCGGCAGGCTTACCGGAAACAACCACGCCCTGGCTGCCGGTGGCGACACTCGGTCCACGCGGACTGACCGGCGTTTTGGTAGCCTGCGGCCAAGCGAAGGGCGCGAGTAAAAGGACGGAAATGGATGATATCGAAATGATGTTGCGCATAAGAGGTCAACTCCCGTTGCAGTGGCCGGCATCCATTGCCCGGCATTTGTCGTCGAGGCAATATCAACTCTCTTCCACGCGACCTCGGCTGCCGTAGCGGGCGCAGGAGATCTGGAGCGCAAGAGCTCCCCGCCTCGGCGATCCCCCAGATTTGGAGTTCTATGATTCCACGGGTTCTGTTTACGTGGCCAACCCTCCCAGCCGTGGCGGATTCAAACCATTTCAGGCTCGATGATGCTAACGATAACTGTTGAGAACAGGCTTGGGTGTTGAAGAAGTCAATGACCGCTCGTAACCCCAGGGTTGAGCTGCCTCCGCCTCCCTTCTTCCATCTGAGCAATATAATCCAAGAACTACGAAACCTGCCCAGATTCGTATGCGTGAGAGCCGCAATCTGCTTGTTTATGGCGAAATTGGCCCGGCGAACAGGTTCCGCACCACAAATGGTAGCGATCCTTCGTCTTGGCCAACCATGCATATCGCAGGGTCCGGACGAAACTGCCCATTTCTTCGTGGCACCCCGAGATGGTCATGGCGCTTTCGGTTCGAATAGTTACGATTCGTTTGCATGAGATTGCCACTCGGTGGTGACCCGTATGGAAAACCAGTGCTCCGGGGTATCTGACAGTCTTTTTTGACGTTTGCTGACGAAGTGAAGGACCGGAAACTGGAAAAGCTCAAGGGTAGGGTCGACCCGATGTGCAAGCCGCTGTCGCATCACCGACTCTCAACTCTTCAAAATTGGCGATGTCGATCAGAATCCCTGCCACGGGGACTTTGAGCCGCAATTTTATTTGATTTAACGCCAATACTCTATCTACTCTCTTGCCCACAAAAGAACAGTCGTACAGTAGCAATTGAGGGTTGCGTGTAGCCGGGCGGATCGGATTTCTCTCCTAGCAGGTTCCGCGAATTCACGGTCCTGGTCGTCAAAATGCCCCTCTGTTCTTCATCCCGCTTAGTTCTGAAAAGCACGTCCACGCGCCGATGCCCATCTCTGGACAATCTGTTTTCAAGCGAGTGCACTGACCCCTTTCCAACGAAGGAAGGACCGGCGAGTTCGCCTTCGCTATAGAAGCTTGTTATCTTCGGGTCACTGTCTTTCAAAAACAGGCATGCAATGATGCCGCTTTTTGCCCCTCCGCGCTTATTACCGCTCCATCTTTCCTGCGCGTGGTCACTGTATGAAAAACGAATTTGGCTTCCGAAACAGGTTCGAGAAACCTGTGTGCGCCGCCTCACAATACTCACTCGGCAGATCGCGAGACAACTGCATTGACCTAATCACATGAATCTCTTCTTTCCTGGGCCTGGGTCGGTCAGAGGTTAACGCGTCCTGAGAAGGGAAGACGGTGACAGCGACAAGAACTGCAGAGAGGACCGACAATGACCTGAGTTTCACAGTTTCACAGGAGCTCCCAGCGATTACATCTCACTTTCTGAACCAAGACAAATCATAATTCCTGTTAACAGGCGTTTTGACCACAGCTTAAAAAGTGCTAAGTGCGATATTTCAACTGTTGGGCGAACCCCAAGCCACCGACCTTGCCTATCCAAAACAAAACATTGTGATTCAAAGGGACGAATCGACACCGCTGGCTCCCGATGTTGAGGAAGCTCTGCGCAGGGCATCGCTGATGTGCTGAAAACGGCAAGAAAGAGACTGAATCTGATTGAGTTGCTTCGTGGTTTGTGCCTCCACTACCAAAGAGAACTGTACTTCAATGGGAACTTCGACGCAGTACTAAAGCGAACTTTCCCGAAGCATTTCTATTCCGTAAACATACCGATGAAGTTCTCCATCCTTTGTGGCCGGCAACGGCAAAGGCATTTGGGGGAAAAGGGCTAAGGGCTGGCGAACTCTAGGAAAACGCGAGACGTTCAAAAGTCGGGAGAGCAGTCTTATCGACGCGGGGAACAGCTGAAAGCTACTTCGGTTGCGAAGTGCTGAGGGCGGAGCGGCTGGCGAGCAACTGGCCTTCGTCGCGATCGAGCGGGGTCAGTTCGACGTGTGTGACTCCGTGTTCGCGCAACCAGGTATTCCGCACGCGGAAATAGTAGGTATGTCCAGGCTCTGCGGTGAAATGAGCTGCCGCGCTGGTTTCATGCGCCTGAAATACGACGAACGATTGCCAGCTGGCGCAGAGATGGTGCTCTCCCGGATCAACGGAAACATAGAAGTAAGAATCTCCGTGGTTAGCGCCTACCCACTTTCTGTCCACGCCCAGCCTGGTGGTCGGCCGGGGGCGCGACTCGAAGCTGCAGTCATCTTCCATAAAGTAGATCAAGGCTTTGTCCTTCTCTGGTTGCGCCACAGCGTGCTGGGACTTGTCGGTCTTTACCGCGAATTTGATGTCGGCAGTACCGCACCCCGGAGCGCTTGCGGCCGGAACGGTATTCGTTTGGGCCAGATTGCGCGGACAACCACACAGGAAAACTGATCGCGAGAAAGAGTGCAACACATAAGGCAGGCAGAAGCGAACTCTCTACAACTTTGGACATTCGAAATGTCGCCTGCGAACGATTATAGAACTCAAGCACTCAAGCAACGGGTATTTGCAGAAGTCAAATGGCGTGAACAAACGGTAGCATAAATTGACCAGTGGTCAACTTGCGCTATGGGGATTTCTCGCCAATCCGCACTCTGACTACACTAGATCAACGAATAGGTGCTGGCGTGACTAAGGCGATCAGATCACTGCAGGAGGGGTGCTATGGCATTTGAGGACATCAGGGTGCACGTGCGGCTCAAGCTCTTTGCGTTATGGTCTTCGGTCATGTTTTTACGTCTATGGCGACATAATACTGCTGTACGAGCCGGGGAAACTGCAAGAAATGATCGCGGGAAGGATGTTCTTTGGTGCTATTTCTCACGGGGTGTTGCTGGGGATAGCTGGCGTGATGGTTGTTCCCAGCCTTATGCCGTTTCTTTCTCTCGTGCTGCCGGTGCGACTTAACCGCTGGCTGAACATCATTTTCGGCGTGGTATACAGCCTGATCATGATTGTCGCATTAAAGAGCGCCTGGCACTTTTACATCCTGTTCGCCGTAATCGAAATCACATTGACCCTGCTTATTGTCTGGTATGCGTGGACGTGGCCCGAGGAGGGCACGCAACCGCTAGTAGCATCAGATACGCAACCGAGCGAATAACTGTGGGCCTCTCCTCCGCGCGGCGCAAGAGACGGACTACTGCTTCGTGACATCAATCATGTTGTCGTCGACGATTCGATCGACGAGTTTGTTGTATGGATCGATTCCCGCTCTTGTCGGCTCTTCGTCGACAACGATCTCGAACGTGTTGTCCGCCTGAGTCATCTTTTCTTTCTTCAGATAGAGCGGCTGCTCTTCATCCTTCTTGCCCTTGAACACCCCGATCTCGATGTAGTCGTTGAGCTGCATCGGGGTCTCGTTGCCATTCCCGTCCGCTCTGACCTTACGAGCCTGCACCGCGAGGGTGACTTTGTACTTCTTATCCGAGGTTGGCTTCACGGTCGCGGTGACCGCTTTGTTGTCATATAGAACAATGGAGTCGAAACCGTCATCGATCATGTATTGCAACTCCGGCGGCGTCTGCTCACGGAGAGCCGCGACTAGTTGGCGCGTATCTGGATACGGTGTGCTCTGCGCATTCGTGGCGTTGGCATATCGGTACTGCATCAGAAAGTTGTGCAGCGCCAGATTTACCTTGTCCTCGCCAATGTAATCGGCCAGCGTATACATGATCTGACCACCCTTCTGATACCAGACATAGGGTTCCCGCTGAACCAGCGCCAGGGGCGGTTCG
>JBPYDQ010000749.1:0-3398 GCA_051986135.1 Terriglobales bacterium
CGTGCGCACGCATTCGCCTGATATACCGAACTTGGTATTTAAACGGGATCCCAGGCTGGGAGCTGTTTCTCCAAACCGGGCACGGCAGATTACTGTGTCGTCGTGGTCACTGCGGATCGCAAGAGCGACCCCCGTGGCACCGGTGGACCTCGAAGCCTCCTCCGTCAACTCGACCATGAATTCGTTAACGCCCAATTCTTTAGACCAGACCTTGTCCACCAATGCATCAAGCGATGGTGACATAGCTAGCTGCAGGTGATCCTCGCCCATACCGACGGGCTCGCTCGCAATTCCGGGGACGGCTGTCATGTCGTCGTGAGAAAGCGGCAAGACTCGCCAAGACTGCTGTGACACTGGGCACTCCTGGAAAAGGCTGTAGGTATTCAACCGATGGCAACAGTTCCAATATTACTAATTGGGAGAGAAATGCAAGTCTGATCCAAAGCGATGCGGTTGTCAATGCGAATTGCGGACATGCGAACTGCGGACTAGTGTGACTCGACAATCAGCTTCTAACCTAATGCCACAGACGCCGGTTGAGTGGGAGTGTGGCTTATCGCGACCGCTATACCCGCTCTCTGCCACGACTCATTCAGAGATTGGGATGAATTTCACGTTTTTTTGGCACGAAGGCGCCGTACTTCAACTCCAAGCGGTCGGCTGATCTTCCACAGCTTCGTCGGCATCGCGGATTGGAATACGAACGTGTGCGATCCGGCCATGCTCATGTGTGACCGGGGAAACGCTTGGGCCGCCCGAAGGTTTACGGGGGACAGCCGAGCTCGTGCAGGGATCTTGGTGGACCGACCTCTGCTCTGTTCTGAATCCCAGAAGCAACTGCGCAACCGGCATTGTCTAGAGGAACACCGAGGGACTGAACTGTATGACACGAACACTCTCGAGTACTTCCGCGTCGCTGGCCGTGCTCCATGTCATGGAAACCTCCTCACGATCGAGACAAGCCCCGATGTTATTCAACGTTAACTAGGAAGTTATACGGTAACTACCCGATTGCCTCACATAGCAACACCAACGATTATCCTCAGACTGTTTTTCCACCACGTGGCCCTGAAGTAGAAGAGAAGTTCAGCCACCTTTTAGCCGTTAATGTCTTGCTTGCGGGTGCAAGCATAAATTGTTGCGCTTGCAGCCACGCTTTAGCGGGCCCACACCAACTACCATCCGAGAAGGAGACTCAAAATGAACCGAACGCTGATCAACGGCTCCTTTCTGCTCGTGATCGCAGTGGCCCTCGTGCTGTTAGGCCTGGCTCCCAGCACTGGAGTGACCACAGACCCGGAAATTAGCGCGATCATCAGTAATGTGGATCCCAACCGTATTCTAAACACAGCAACCACGCTCCAGAATTTCGGTACCCGTCAATCTTGCTCTACTCAACTGGCAAGCGGACAAGGCGTGACGGCCGCCCGCGACTTCCTGTTTAACCAGTACAGCGCAATTCCCGGGCTCCAGGTCCGGCTTGATTCGTTCGTGCATCCCAAATGTCCGACCTCGCCAACCTTCAACGTGATCGCCTGGCTCTCCGGAAGAACGCCAAACCGCTTGGTGATTATCGGGGGTCATTACGATTCCCGCACCACTAACAACTTTGACAACACATCCCCCGCTCCCGGCGGCAATGACGCCGGTGCACAAACTGGCGTGGTTCTGGAATTGGCACGGGTGCTTGCAGCCCATCGCTTCGATGCCACAATTGTATTCATGTCGTTCTCGGGTGAAGAGCAAGGACTCTTCGGCTCGGGGTCGATCGCGGCAAACCTCACACGCTACTTCCCCTCACCAAACGTGATCGCGATGCTGAACACGGACATTCCCGGCGGCGACAACACTGCCAACACACTCACAGATCTCCAGAATTTCCGCCTGTACTCATCGGGAATTCCCCGCGAGCGTTTTAGCACCGATCCTGACGGAAGCACAGACAATACCTCGGCGAATCGGGGCGTCATGCGCTATGTCGGGACCTGGGGTGGGGCTTATGTGCCTGCTCTCACCATGGCACCAAAACTGCGCGAAGATCGGCCGGGCCGCGCCAGCGACCACGTATCCTTCATAAATAACGGTATCCCCGCTGTCCGTTTTATGGAAACTTTCGAGTGTTCGCCCTCTCCCGTCGACAACAGCTGCCCAGGTTTCCCTTTCTCTCCTCCCAGTTCGTGTCCCCCACCTGCCCAAATACCGGCCTTCTGCAAAGACACGACCTTCATCACAACGCACCAGCATTCGCCCAGCGACCTGGTCCGATTCATTACTCCTACCTACGCCGCGAGCATTGCCCAGGTTATTGGAGCCGTCGCGGCTAGCCTTGCGCGTGCGCCCGGAGCACCGCAAAACTTCACAGCAAGCGGTAATGCAGTGCAAGGTGTAACACTTAGTTTTAATGGGCCTCAGGATGGAGATGTAGACCACTTCGTCGTAGCCGCCCGATCGGTAAATGAGAACTTTTACCGCAACCGCGTCACCGTTTCCGAGGGCGACAATCGTTTGATCTCACCTCAGACGCTCGGCCTGAATCCCGGCGACAGCTTCTTCATGTCCGTCAGCACAGTCGACAGTCAGGGACACGAATCGTTGTTCGCCTATCCGGAAGTGCGCTGCGACTCCACGTCCTGCGCAATCCCCCCATACGCCACCCTTGTCACTATGCCCGTTTCCGACATCAACGACGACCAAGACTGACCCACCATCCGTTGAAACTAATCGGCTCACGCCATTCGCTAGAATCCTAGGGGATGTCGTGAGCCGGATTTTTTCCAATAGAAATCGGATATCCCATATCAGATCGTTCGTGGGCTCGTCCAATCGAAGGGCACGATAGACGGTTTCTGCCTAGCTCCGCCTGCGTTGTGTAGTAATGAAGAAGACGATGCACGCTCATGCAAAAGATCGATGAGGTGAGTACGGACAGCGAGAAGGCTAAATGCTGAAAATTACTTGTGCGAGAGAAAATGGGCTCACGCTATCAAGATCTGGCGCTCGGATGACGTGAGCCGTTCGGCCAGATATTCGCGACCAGCCGAAACGCTATTTCGGGCCGACTACATGAATCCGGAATCGCTTAACAGCAGGTCACTCGAGCTTGCGGAATAGGTGATTCAGAGGTGAGAAATGCTGCGGGGGGTCAATCCCTTAGCTTTCACGGCAATGCGGCTGACCTCGGCTTCGGCGCGGAGCCAATCGTCGACATCGTAGCCGTCGTCGCGGCCACGCTTTTCGTACAGTTCATACGCCCGACGGCGAATCTCTTCGTCCCTCAAAATCTGGTCGGTTATTGGTGTCAAAGATGCGCTTTTGGTTTTTTCAGTTGGCATGGAGATCTCCTTCGCGGACACTTGCATCTCGAGTGCGGCGCGTTCCGGACCGAGCGGCTCAATGAC
>JBPYDQ010000750.1:0-8626 GCA_051986135.1 Terriglobales bacterium
GCAGCAGTGAGTGCGTAGAAGCGCGCTCGCCGGCCCAGTTCCGAGATCCCCCATTCGGCCTTAATCCAGCCGCGGTGTTCGAGCCGGTGGAGCGCGGGATAGAGTGAGCCTTGATTCACCTGCAAGATATCTTGGGAAATTTGCTGAATGCGCTCAGAAACTGCCCATCCATGCATCGCTTCCGAGCGGAGCGCCCGCAGGATCAGCAGATCAAGAGTCCCTTGGAGAAGATCGAGTCGAGATGGATCTGGTGCCATTGGTGTCGAATGCCGACAACAAGATAATCCTCTTGATGTCGAATGTCAACAACAATCGAAGCGGTCCGGGTCCCTACCTGAAGGTTCTGAATCATGTGAGTTGTGTGCGATGGTCATCGGCCGAGACTTCATGCGAATCGCCTCGAGTCTGCCGGCCTGTTACAGAAAGGTTAAAATTGTAGTATGCTAAACATCGGCAAAAAAATGTAAGCATGAAGACGCGCTTTCGCTTGGATTCGAAGGGTATGTTCGGCCCGCGACCATTGAGTGTCCTCTCGCTCGGCACAGTCTTTCTCTGCAGCTGCGCCGCCACCGACCCGCTGTGTGCACAGACTAACGGGATAGTCCAACAAGAAAGCAACACCATCCGGGGCACGGTTCTGAACAAGGTGACCCATGAACCGATTGCGCGGGCACTGGTATTTTCGCAGGACAACCGTTTTGCCACATTGACGGATGATCGCGGCCATTTTGAATTCGTATTCGCAGCTGGGGAGGGGCAGCCCGCCGGCGGGGTTGCCGTCCAAAACTTCCCTTGGCTGTTGGCCCGAAAACCGGGATTTCTTAACGAGCCGCCGATGCTCCAGGCAGGCGGCACCGGGCAGGAACTCACAATCCCGCTCGAGCCAGAGGCGCTCGTCGTTGGCCATGTCCTTCTGCCTGGGTCCGACGCCTTTGACAGGATCCAAGTGGAGCTCTTTCGACGACAAGTGCGTGAAGGCCGGGAGCATTGGGATTCTGCAGGAACGGTGACGTCACGGTCGGACGGGGAATTCCGCTTTGCGGAACTTCCCGCGGGGTCCTACAAGCTGGTGACTCACGAACTGCTCGACCGCGATCCGCTGACCTTTAACCCGTCTGGACAGTTGTATGGCTACCCGCCGGTCTACTATGCTTCCGCGGCGGGCTTCGCAACGGCCTCCATAATTCGGTTATCGGCGGGCAGCACCTTCAGGGCAAATGTTTCGCTTGAGCGGCGAGCGTATTTTCCGGTGAGAATGAGAGTTGCAAACGCGACCACCGGCATGTCGATTGGAATTTCAGTGTGGCCACTAGCGAGTCAGGGCCCAGGTTACTCGCTGTCGTACAACGTGACGGAGCAGTTGATCCAGGGCGCTCTCCCGGAAGGAACCTATCTTGTCCGCGCAACGGCGTATGGCCCCGATGCGATGACCGGGGTGTCGACTCTGACGGTCAAAGGTTCCGCCGTGGGAGGACCGGTAATGACGATGTTGCCGAACGGTTCCATCCCCGTGACGGTTCAGGAAGAATTTCAAAACCCGGAAATCTCGGCCGAGCGACGGATGTCGGTTGACAGCACTCGCGCCAGCTCTGGAAATGAACCGCGTCCAAGTTACCTGAATGTGTCGTTGATCCCTCTAGAGGAGTTTGGATCCACGCCAGGGGCTTTTTTGCGTTCGCCCAAGGGACCAGATGACGATTCGCCGCTGGTGATCGAAAATGTGCAACCTGGCCGCTACCGAGTAGTGGTAAACACCACAATCGGATTCGCCTCTTCCATCACTTCCGGTGGCACGAACCTGCTGCGCCAGCCCCTTTTTGTCGGTGAGGGGGGCTCGCCAGCGCCTATTGAAATCACCGTGCGCGACGATGGCGCGGAGGTCGAAGGCACGATTGAAAGAACACCGGCGAGGGGAGGAGATAAAACGGGATTCAGATCACCGGGCGCCCAGGGCAGCGTTTATTTCGTTCCCACCGATGACAGTACTGGCCAGTTCCGCGTTGCCTGGCTTTCCCCGGATGGGACATTTCAACTGCACCAGCTCCCTCCCGGTGTTTACCAGATCCTCGCGTTCGATCGCCAACAGCCAGACCTGGAATATGCAAGCGTGGAAGCCATGGCCAGATATGAGCCCAAATCACAGGTCATTCGGGTGGTCGCGGGTCAGAAGGTGCGTTTGCAATTGCCGCTGATCACCGAGCGTGAATGAGCATGTTCAGCCGCTTGCAATCGACTCGATTCCGACTCCTTGCGCTCGCGCTTATCCTGCTGCACTCTTGCGCTACCCTCGGTGCGCAGAATCCCATCGCCGACCAAAGCACCGTTCAGGAAGCACGGTTCAAAATCGCCGGCACCATCGTGAACGCGCTCGACGGTGCACCGCTTGGGCAGGCCCGCGTTTCGATCTTCGACGCTAGCAACCGGGCGATCGCGATTTGGATGATTACTTCTGAGGATGGGCATTTTGAATTCCTGCGGCTCAAAGCAGGTAAGTTCTCGCTGCAGGGAGCGAAGCGCGGATTTATCTCCGCCGCTTTTGATCAGCATGAACAGTATTCGACCGCAATTGTGACCGGGGCCGGTTTCGACACCGAGAACCTGGTGTTGCGTCTCACGCCCTTGGCGCTGATCGCAGGGAAAATCATCGATGAGTTCGGTGATCCTGTCCGCCACGCAAACGTCACCCTCTATCGGGAAAACCACCTCGGTGGGATGAACCGCATTGTCCGGGCTGGCGGAGCTCCCACGGACGACCAAGGCTCCTACGAGTTTCCGTCCCTAACTCCTGGGAATTACTTTGTGTCAGTTGCGGCAAAACCCTGGTATGCCGTGCACCCAGTTGTTTCTTCCGCCGACGGGGCAAAAAATGCTGCGCCAGGCGTAGCGCCATCTCTGGACGTAGCCTATCCGACGACCTATTACAACGGCGCCACGGACGCCGCTGATGCCACGGCGATCCCCATCAAGGGTGGCGATCATCTGCAGGTTGATGTCCACCTAAGTCCCGTGCCTGCCCTTCATTTACTTATGCATGTAGCCGACGATCGGCAGGGATTCAGCCTGCCCGCTTTTTACAAGCGGGTGTTTGACTCTGAGGAATACGTGCAAGCAGAAGGGGCGCAATTCGTGGCCCCTGGCGTTTATGAGCTGACCGGAGTTCCCGCGGGCAAATATATCGTCCGACGACGTGAACCAGGGACGCGCCAACTCGTGCAGGCGACTGAGATGGAGCTTGTCAAGGATGGCCAGGAATTGGACGATCCCCGTAACGAACTGGCGGGCACGGTGAAAGTGTCGGTGAAGCTGCCGCGAGGGGATCAATTCCCGAAGCAGTTCGCTATCGCGCTACAAGATTCGCGGCGGCGTACTGTGGCCTTCAGGCCGGTCGATGCTGCCGGCGAAGTGGTCTTCGGGGAACTGCCGGCGGGCAAATACGCGGTCCTCGTCTCCTCTCCGAACAAGCCGTATTCCGTCGTGCGCTCTTCCTCTCAAGGAGTCGAATCCCCTGGTCACGAGCTGAAGGTCGCACCAGGCGCGTCTTTCGACATAACCGTGTTCTTGGCTGGCGGCGTGGTGACCGTGGAGGGATTCGCGAAGCGCGGAGAGAAGCCCATGGCTGGTGTTATGGTCATTCTGGTGCCAAAAGATCCAGAATCGCATCAGGAAATGGTCCGTAGGGACCAGAGCGATTTAGATGGAAGCTTCGCGCTCCCGGGCGTGATTCCGGGAACGTATACGATTGTCGCCGTTGAAAACGCCTGGGGCTCTGAATGGTTGCAGCCCAGCGTGCTCTCGCGGTACGTGCAGCACGGACGAAACGTGACGATTGGAGAGCTGATGCAGGGTTCCGTGCACCTGCCGGACCCCGTCGAAGTGCAGCCACGTTAGATTCGCCGCTACGCATGGTTCGCCCTCATGTCTCATTGCGGAGGTGGCGCGGCAGTGGCGCTCACCGCGGCTGGTTGCGGAGGGCTCCGGAGCCAATCACCAAGAGCACCGAATACCAGGCGGAAGCCCCCGGGTCTTCTCCCGCAAATGGGTGGGTGCCTTGAGTTCCGCATCCGGAGGAAAAGTTTCCGCGCAATTGATCAAGGATCAAGTTTAAATGTTCTTGAAACCGGGAATAGAGGGGTCTAAGCTCTCCTTAGTCCTGGGGTGAGGACGGCACAGGTTTTTACCGTTTCTCTGTCCTGGGTTTGGCCGAAGGCGAACGGTGGCAGGCCGGACCACGTCTCTCACCCCCTCACGATCTTTTACTCCCTTTTTTGATTTCAGTAAGGCCACGTCGCGTGTGAGTAGAGGTTTTGGCATTCTCTCACATGGCGAAGACAATATGCTTTTCCTTGCGCGTCAGTGATTAGCACCGTGCGCCTCCTGACTACACGCACCTGGTATGCTATTGGGCTTCGGAGAACACCGTGGAGGCTCGCGACGGAGGAGCTCACATGCGGAGGACCGTATGAATGTCGAACGCAAGGCCGAGCTTTGTATCGTTGTTTGCGCCACTGCTGCATTGTTTCTTCTTCCGCTTTCACGAAGCGCGCAGGTCCAACAGACCACAGAATCTCTCGATGGGCTATGGCTCACCGACGGCTATGGAGAGCTCATTGAAGTTCAAGGTGACAACCTGCAAGCTTATGAAATCACGACGCTCAGTTGCATACCGTCGGCCAAGGCCACGCGAAGGACAGAAGCGAGCACGGTTCATGAAATCGTCTTTGCGGGGCAGGACGGTACGCTGCGCATATTTCCGGGGTCATCCCCGGACACTCGCTGGCTCCACGAAGATGGCAGCGTCTCGAACATTCTGCTCCGCCGCACAGGTTCGCGACCGCAGCTTTGCGACCAGCCTCCCGCCGATACCCCGCTAACGAATTATCAGGTCTTCTGGGAAACTTTCTCCGAACACTATCCCTTTTTCGCGTTGCGCCAGATGGATTGGCTCGCGGTGGGCAAAAAGTTTCGCCCGCAGGTAACCGCAGAAACGAACCCTGAAGAACTCTTCCGTCTTCTTAGCGAAATGATCAAGCCTTTGCGTGACGCCCATACAAGCATCCGCGCCAAGTCCATCCAGCAGCGATTTCACGGCTACCGTCCGGCTGCGGATCCCATGCAGAGAAGAAACGCCGCTCGCATCACCGAGATTATCGAAACGGAATATGTCAGCGAAGGATTGCGTGACTTCTGCAACAAGCAGTTGCAGTTTGGCGTATTGCGTTCGTCGCGGGAGGCATCCGCATCGGACTCCAGGGACAACCCCCGGACTGGTGCGATCGGCTACCTTCGGATTCACTCCTTCAGCGGTTATTCCAATGATCGGGAGTTCGTGAAACAGGTCGAGGCGCTCGAAACGGCTCTCGACAATATCTTTGCTGACTCCGCGAAATTAACCGGGCTGGTGATCGATGTCCGCATCAACGGTGGCGGCTCTGACGTCTTCGGCGTCTCCATCGCCTCGCGCCTCGCGACACAAGAGTACCTGGCGTACTCCCAGGTGACTCGCAACGATATTCGCGATGCGGACCATCGAACACCGCCCCAGCAGGTTATGGTGCATGTCAGCCAGCGGCCCGGCTTCCGTGGCCCCGTCGTTCTACTCACGAGCGCAGATAGCGTCAGCGCGGCCGAAACATTCACCATGGCGCTCCTTGACCGCCTGCCCCATGTCACCCGCATTGGAGCAAATACCCAGGGTGTCTTCTCCGACGTTCTCGACCGCAGGCTGCCAAACGGATGGACTTTTGGGCTTCCTAATGAAATCTATCTGACGAAAGACGGCAAGGCCTTCGATGGGCCCGGCGTGCCACCGGATGTCGACGCTCCCATCTTCCCCCCAGAAGACCTTGCTGACGGTCGCGACTCTGCCCTTGACAAAGCCCTGGAATCCTTAGCTGGCAAAACCAAGTAGTCAGCCGGCGTTCAGGTTCCAGATCTTTGTAAGGTCTGCAAGCTCATGATCTGGTTCGTCTCGTCGATTTGAACCGCGGGAATCGCGGCGTCTGACAATCACAGCTTTCCTTCTCAATCAGCCAGATGCATTCCGGAGTATACGAACGACTCAGATCAGCGCGCGGTTAAAAAATAAAGTTGTTGAATTGCCCTGATCGAGGCGTGATAACGCGAGCAGGGTGAAGTTGCGCTTCCTTTGACCGTTGAGCGCATGGCCAAGTCTTGATTAACGAACTATCAATCGGAGAGGCTGGAGCCACGGGAACCCGTGTCAGCGGTTCGATTGGTGTGGGGCGTTTCGTTCTCCCAAGAGAAAGCGCCGCAAACGAGCGGGAATCATGGACATGGGAAAGTGGCCGAGCGCAGCCACACTGGCGGCTCCTGCGCCAAGGCGAAGGATCCCGAAGATGACGACGCCTAATACGATGAGGGCGGTAAGAATCTTCTCAACCAATGAGTGGTCCACGGAACACCGCACACTCAGGGTAGCACGTTGTACATGAATAATGGAGTATCGTTATTGAGCGAAGCACCTATCACGCCCAGCAGTAGGAGGGCAGTTTGCAGATCAAGATGAGCTGCTTGCATTCATTCGACAAAGGAATCTGCTGAGCAAATCTAGCCCTCGACCTCGAAAACCCTGCGCCTTATAAGATTCAAGTCACCACTAGCCCCGACGCGACTCACTACCAAATTACCATTCGGCCTAATTTCAACGATAAACCAACGCCGTGCCGCACGGCCGCTTTTAGCGACGACTCCGGGGTTATTTTTCTAGGCCGCGCCCTCGTTTGTCCTGCCGCACCTCACTGTCTTAGGCGGCTGGAAGTCCAACGCCTGCGTGAGTTGCAAAGGTTGACTTCGGTGCAGGGAACTTTACCGGTTTTGCGGACTCTGCCTTCACATCCGTGAAATGTCACGCAAAATCGCGGCGAGTGCCTCACGCACGCGCTGGGCAGAGTCCACTGCGAACACTTTCGGCTTTAGTTCTCTGAGCGCCTTACCTATCCCATCCATTGATCTTTCCAAGTTTTGTTGGCTCGGTTCGACCGACGCGGCGAAAATCGCGGTTTGCTTCACGAAAGCCGAGGTCTCAAGGAAATCGCACCGCACGTAGAACACGGCAAAGTTGCCTCGCGCTGACGGGGCGATTCCGATCGCTGCGCGCGACCCCAGATCCATCGGCCCGCTGATGACGATGAGAACTCGCATACCGCCGTCACCTGGGGTCTCATCGAGCCTCCGAGTTATTTCACTCCCGAAAAACTCTCCGAACCGCTCCCCTTGTTCAAGATCATGTACATCGACCGCTGTTACAGAGTTTGCCGCCATTGCGTCTTTCAAATTCGCCCAGGACACTTGCCCCTGGCTAATATCCTGCTGGTCGAAAATCACGCTCCGACGTGTGAAGTCGAGCAGCGACAGGCCCAGACTGCCGTTCTCAACCTGCAGCTGGCTGAATGTTTTCAGGATTGGCAGGAACACACTGAGCCGATCCGTATACAGCTTTGGCTCGCGCCGCTCGCTTGGATATGGCGTTAGATTTTCCAGAATTTCGACGTGGATTCGCCGGCTCGCTTTGGCAGGCAGGCGCAGGCGCCCCTCAGTGTTCGGTAGCAGGAATGCGTCCAGCCCTTCCGGCTGCGGGTCACAGAATTCCACGGCTGGCAGGTCCTGCCACGATCCCGGCAGTGGCTCATGCTTCAACGAAGCAACATGGATTCTCCGTGAAGTGAGGCTGTGTCCGTTTCGACCGGTGTAGTAGAACGCGATAGTGGCCTCGTACTCGCCCGGCAGCAGGAAGACTTGCCACGACAGGCTCACAATGGACTGCCTGAGGCCGGCTTTGGCGTCTTTCAAGTCTTTACCGCCATAGTTTCGGTAGGTGAGGCCCTGTTGGTCCCGAATTTCAACTAGTGCGATTGCTTGACCGTCGCAACACCGCTTTATCAACTCATTTCCGTCCAGCTCCACCTCCAGGCCGACCGCAATCCTCTGATGCAAGGTGAGTTTCGGCGAGGTGATTCGTGGGTGCCATGGGAGCTCGGCCTTGGCGCCCTCCGCCGTCCACTGCTCGAAGGGTACCGCCGCGAACGCGGCCTCCACATTGCGGCTTTGCGCATGCGTGAGAGGTACACATCCCAAGCTGCACAGTGCGACCAGGAATCGTCGCTTTGTCATTGTTTCCGCTTCTCTCGTCCCCGTGGCCGCGAAGGACACAAGCTCCGCCGAGCAACATGCCTATCGATACGCCCCGCATGCCCCCCTCGACCAAGAAGAACATTGCCTTCAATTCCTAATTGACGAGCTGGTGTTGATCCGAGTGCAGGGAACTTTACAATCGCTGTGAACGCACATGCCACGGCTCACGCTCTCCTTAGAAATGACGCGCGGATTGTGGAAGCGCAGCAGAACGGAAGGAGGACCGTACAGGATATCTTGCGCACGACCACACGTCGTACCTTGCTCACTTCAAGTTCTGCCGGACGTAATCCGCGATCTGCTGACCGGTTGCGAACCAAACGCCTGGTTTAGATTTCATGTAAGCAATCAGCTTGTCGAGATACACGATTCGTGAACGGTGTCCCGATACCATCGGATGCAGCGTCAACATGAACATCGTGCCTTCCCTATACGCGCCGTCGAATTCATCCTGATACACCTTAAAAATGAGTTC
>JBPYDQ010000751.1:0-2610 GCA_051986135.1 Terriglobales bacterium
TTTCCCCGCCAATCATCATGCAGTAACCGCGTTCGAGGCCCCACACACCGCCGCTGGTTCCTACATCCACGTAGTGGATGCGCTTCGCTGCGAGCTCCTGTGCACGGCGAATGTCGTCGACATAGTAAGAGTTCCCGCCATCGATGAGGATGTCGCCTGCTTCGAGGTAGGGCACCAAGTCGCGGATGGTTTTGTCGACGGCCGCCGCGGGAACCATCAGCCACACCGCTCGCGGCTTCTTGAGCTTCTTCGCCAGGTCCGAAAGCGAGGCTGATCCGACCGCGTTCTCCTTGACCAATTCGCCTATCACTTTTGGCGACAGGTCGAACACAACGCAGTCGTGCCCCTTCTTGATTAGGCGACGCACCATTTCGGCGCCCATTCTTCCCAGTCCTACCATTCCAAGCTGCATAAACGCTCCTCTTCAAAACCTTTCAGTTCACTGCAACGTGGGTAATCGCGGCTCGCAACGTTTCCATGGCGGCGCCAACTCCCTGGTTTGCGCCAAATATCGACGACCCGGCCACGAGCACATTGGCTCCCCCTGCCACTACCAGCGGAGCAGTCGCTTCATCAATGCCTCCGTCCACTTCCAGGTCACATTCCGGTTTGATCCGGTCGATCATCTGGGATACCCCGCGAATCTTGGGTAGTGTCGACTGAAGGAAGTGCTGATGTCCAAAGCCCGGATCGACGGTCATAACTAGCACCTGGTCCACATTCGGCAGAATTTCCTCCAGCACAGCCGCGGGCGTTGCCGGGTTAACGACAACCCCGGCTCCTTTGCCCAGCGCCCGGATGCGCAGCACGGTGCGGTTCAGATTGTTGTTACCCTCCCAGTGGACGAGAAAAGAGTCGGCGCCGGCCGCGACGAATTCGTCCAGGAAAAAGTCGGGATCCGTGATCATCAAGTGCGCCTCCATCGGAAGGCGCGTGACTCGCCGCAGTGATTGCACAATCGGTGCCCCAATCGCGATGTTGGGGACGAAGTGTCCGTCCATCACATCGATGTGAATGCGATCGGCACCTGCCCGCTCGGCTTCCGCCACCTGCTCGCCAAGACGGGCGAAGTCGGCGGAGAGAATTGACGGGGCGAGTCTCACAATCCCTTTGTCCATATCCGAAGTCCGTCGCTCCAAGATCTCAGACTCAGCACGGTTCGATCCCTTCATGCGATTCGTGCCGTGCGCTGATCGCTCACCTGCTTCGTGGTGGACGCCTCAAAGATGCTTTCGATAGATCCATCCAGCATGGCATTAAACTCCTCCTCGGTTTGCCGGGCGGACAGGCCCGCCAAAAGCGCCCGTGAAAAACTGGCCACGATACCGTGGTTCCTGCGCAGGCGGTTGAGGCATTCTTCGCGCGTATAGCCGCCCGACAGCGCCACCACCTTGAGGACATTGGGATGAGTGACACAGTCGGCATAGAAGTCGTCTTGCTCCGGGAGGGTGAGCTTGAGCATGATCAACTGCTCCGGGTGCAGCGCGCGGAGCGCCTCGAGGATGGCCGCTTTGAGCAACACTTCGGCCTTGGCCTTCTCCGGGCAGTGAATATCCACTTCAGGCTCGATGATCGGCACCAAGCCTGCGGCGATGATCTGCCGAGCCGCTTCGAACTGCTGGCTCACGATATCCCTGGTGCCCGCCGCGTTGGCTCGCTTGATGAACGAGCGCATTTTCGTGCCGAATATGTGCTTCGCTTTGGCCTTCTCGAGCAGGTGACGAAGCCCGAGCATGGGCTTCATCAGCTGGACACTGTCTTTCTCCTCCGCCAGGCCCTGGTCCACTTTCAAGAAGGGCACCACACGTTTCATATTCCACAGATAGTCCGCGGCCGGCTGCCCCTCTATGGTTCTGTCCATGGTGTTTTCGAATAGGATGGCGGCAAGAATCCGCTCGCCCGTGAAACTGGGGCTCGCGATGATACGCGTCCGCATCTGGTGCACGATCGCAAACATCTCGGCCTCATCGGACCACGCACCTTCCTCGATGCCGTAAGCACGCAGTGCGTGGGGCGTGCTGCCACCGCTTTGGTCCAAGGCCGCAATGAATCCAGGACGTGTCTGCACCTTCTCCAGTTGTTCTTTAAAGAGTGTCATCGACTCGTCTCCTTGAGTTCGCGATAGCGGTTGATAAGCGCGTTCGTGGAACTATCGTGGCCGAGCCTGGGCGCTACGGTGCTCTCCAGCTCAAGGATGATTCGCTGCGCTAGAACCTTGCCGAGTTCGACGCCCCACTGGTCGAAGGAGTCGATGTTCCAGAGGACACCCTGGGTGAAGACGGAGTGCTCGTAAAGGGCCACAAGTTTGCCCAGTGTTTCCGGCGTGAGGAGCTCGGCCAGAATTGTGTTCGAGGGGCGGTTGCCGTCGAAAACTCGATGCGGGACGAGCCAGTCCGGCGTGCCCTCGGCCTTCACTTGCTCGGGCGTTTTGCCGAAGGCAAGCGCTTCTGTCTGGGCGAAAACATTCGCCAGCAACATGTCGTGATGCCGGCCAAGCAGATTCAGCGGCTTGGCAAACGCGATGAAGTCGCATGGAATGAGCCGGGTTCCCTGGTGGATCAACTGATAGAAAGAGTGTTGTCCGTTGGTCCCCGGCTCACCCCAGTAGAT
>JBPYDQ010000752.1:0-11458 GCA_051986135.1 Terriglobales bacterium
CGCATGCCCAGGGCCTCATGTGGGCGCTCATAATTGAATTCATAACGCCAGAGATCCAGCGCCTCTTGGGAGAGCTCTTGGCCCAGGCATTGGAGTTCCACACTGATATCGCGGTGCAGCCGCTCATGGGCCCCGTTATCTTGCGGGTGACCGGGACGTCCACGCTCTAGATCAATGCCCAGCGCCACCCACCAAGCCGACAAACGACTTAGGCCGTGCACCGCTTTGTGGCTGGCAAAGGGCGTTCCGTTGTCGCTGCGGATTGCCTCAGGCAGTCCATGGCGTTCAAAGAGCCGTTCCAACCTCTGTTGAACTGTTTCGGTGCGTGCATTTTCCATGGCCTGTAACTCTAGCAAGAAGCGACTGTGCTCGTCGCGTACCGTCAGAGGCTCACAGCGCCGGCCGCCCGGCTCATGCCACCAGCCCTTAAAATCCACCGTCCAAACCTCGTTAGCCGCTTGTGCCACCCTGCCGCTACTCAGTCGCCCGGCCTCGCTGGCCTTGCGCCTCTTGCGGGGTACGGTCAGCCCCGCACCTTCCAGCACTCGCTTAAAGCTGCTCTCGCTAGCCGCCTGCCCATGTTGACGCAAGGACAGCTCCCGAATCTTGCGCGGTCCCCATCGCCCATGGGCCAGCTTCAGACGCACCATCTCGCACACCACCTCTTCGTCCAGCCGCTGGGGACTGGACCCTGGCCGTCGTGACGCTTCTACCATCCCCTCTAGGCCCTTAGACAAAAATCGTTCCCGCCACTTGTACCCGGTTTTGGTGCTGATCCCGTACTCCTGGCACAGCTCCCGAAAGTTCCCGCTTCTGAGCGCCTTCAGCGCAAACTCTACTCTCTGTTCCATAGGTTCACTCTTCTTCCAGGGCATGAACGGCTCTTTTACCCGTTCGCCGCCCAAAAGTGTTACCTATGTCTTGAACCTATTGTGTTACCTATGTCCTGAACCTGCACCAGCTCCAGATACTACCTGATTTTGTCGCGGGATCTGGGCTAGGCGGATATCACTTTGCTTGCTCTCTACCAGGCCAGGCCTTCGTGGTGTTCGGAACTGCTCCAGGGCGACCTGGCGTCTTTCCAGGGCTGGGTGTTATCTGAGCCGCCGCCCTGCCTCTGGGCGATCTGGTCCCAGCGACGAGCCTCCTGGGTACGATTGTCACAACCACCAAGCAACGCCGGGGCTGCGAGAACGAGGAACCAAAGTGTGCGGATCATAGGGCGTTAGGGATGTTCAGCAGGGCTTCAAAGAAGGTCGCAACCAAACTTCATTCCATAGGAGTCAGGCCAACGCAACGAGATGTCGCTGTCAGAACTCGAGCCAAATTGTCTTCAGGTATTGCCGGGCCGTGAAGTCGGCTGGCATCGCGCGAGCGGTCATCTTGAATGGCCGCGGAATGGCCCGGCGTAAAATCGATCTGAAGGCTGACTGACTGACCCGGTGGGAGTTAGTGCAGCAAAGCATGCTCCCGGGAATGGCCAGACAGGGCAGCGCGAGTTGTAAAAGTTTGCCGTAGTCCTCCTCGACGCGGAAAATATTCGACTTGCGGTCTCGTGAAAACGTCGGTGGATCGAGAATAATCACGTCGAAAGTTTGCGAACGCCTTCGGAACCGGTTCAACCAATCGAAAACGTCTCCGTAGATAAAGTCGTGTGATTGAGCATCGATCCCGTTCAGTGCGTAATTCTGTTTGCCCCATTCGAGGTAATGCCGCGAAAGGTCCACGTTGACTGTCGATCCGCCGCCGGCAGCCGCGGAGACACCGAAAGCGCAGGTATAGGCGAACGTGTTCAGCACGCGATTTCCGGTCACGGTCCCCCGAAGGTGCCGGCGATTATCTCGCTGGTCCAGAAAGATGCCCTGTGAGTAGCCGGCCTGGAAGTCGACCGAATATTTCAACCCATTTTCCATAATCTCAAAAGGTTGGGTGACCGGTTCTCCGTCCAAGTAGGCCGGCGACTGGGATGGCTCTTTAACGAGGTTTTTCCAGTACAGGGAACGGTAGCCCAGAGTCGGGCTAAAGACGGGCCGGCCTTTTGCGGCCTTTTCCTGAACGAGCCAGCGCCCGGCGAAGTTGTCAATGAATAGTCCGGGAAGATCGTCACCCTCGCCATCGACGATCCGGGCAGCGCTTGTCTCTTGTTGGAGCAGACCCTGACGCCGTTCGAGCGCCGTGAGAATCTTTTCGGTCGAAAACATCAAGGTTTGCGTATCAAGTAGTCCTTTTGGGGATCGGAAACCAGCCCCTCCGAAGATGACATGCCATGAGTGATATGACCGAAACGCTGGGACACGCGGTAAGGGACGGCCAGCTTCTGGCCACCAGCGCCGAAAACATCCTGCAACTGCTGGCTCGAGGAAATAACCCGGTCTACCGGGCCGCCGTGGAGGAGTTGCTGACCGCGGAGGCCTGGACCGAGTTAAATGACCGGTTTTTCAAAACGCTGACATTTGGCACGGGCGGGCTGCGGGGCCGGACCATCGGGCGCATTGTGACGAAAGCGGAACGCGGGCAGTCCCCGGATCACGGCCCGCCGGAATCTCCGTGCGTGGGGACGAACGCGATGAATTTCTATAATATCAGCCGTGCCACTCAGGGCCTGCTGAACTATCTGAAAGAACACCTGGAAACCGTGCTTCCCGGGTTGCGGCCGAGCATAGCCATTGCGCATGACACCCGGTATTTTTCACGGCAATTCGCGGAATTGGCTGCCAGGGTTGCTACAGAAAGTGGGTGCGATGTTTACCTGTTCGAGTCGGCCCGTTCGACTCCGGAACTTTCCTTCGCCGTGCGCCAAACAAATTCCACTGCGGGCATCGTAATTACGGCGAGTCACAACCCGCCGCACGATAACGGTTACAAGGTCTATTTTTCTGATGGAGCACAGGTGGTAGAGCCGCACGCATCGAGCATCATCCGCCATGTGAATCAAGTGGCGAGCGAGGTCTATCAACCTGTCCCGGAGGAGCAGCGGGGTCGCTTGACGATCCTGGGCGCGGACCTGGACGAGCCTTACAAAAAACGCCTGCGTACGCTTGTGCTCCGGCCAAGAACTGTGTCCGGAGCGAAGGACCTCAAAATCGTTTTTACGCCGATCCACGGAACGGGTGGAATCATTACCGTGCCGGTGCTGCGTGAAATGGGCTTTCAGATCCTCACGGTCGGTGGACAGGACAAGGCCGACGGTGGATTTCCGACGGTCAAATCGCCCAACCCCGAAAATCCCGAGGCGCTGGCTTTGGCGATTCAGGTCGCAAAGAAGACCGATGCCGACCTCGTAATAGCCACTGATCCAGATTGCGACCGAATGGGGGTGGCATTTCGCGATTCCTCCGGGGAAATGCACCTGCTCACCGGCAACCAGGTCGGCTCGCTCCTGGCTTACTACCGGATCAGGGCGTTTAAGGAGCTCGGGATTCTAAACGAGGCAAACCAGGACCGTGGGGTCATCATCAAGACCCTTGTGACAACTGACCTCCAGAAAGCCATTGCTAAAGCCGAGAGCGTGCGCTGCGTCGAGACCCTGACAGGCTTCAAATATATCGGGGAAAAATTGGAAAAGTATGAGGCCGCATTGCCGGACGAGGTGCGCCGGCGCTATCGGGCATCGTCGGAAGAGGAGACGCGGCGGTTCCGGCTCGAACACTCGAGCTTCTTCGTCTTTGGTGGAGAGGAGAGTTACGGATACAGTGGCGCGGACTTCGTTCGAGACAAGGATGGGAACGGTGCGGCGGTTATGCTTGCTGAAGTCGCGGCGTTCGCGAAATCTCGGAAGTTGACTCTGGAGGAGCTCTTCGACTCCATCTACCTGCGCTACGGATATTATCTTGAGAAGAACGGTTCGCTGGTCTTTGAGGGTGCAGAAGGTGCGAATAAGATCCGCACGTTGGCCGAATCGTACAATGCTCACGTACCGAGTGAGATCGACGGTTCAAAGGTGGCGGCGGTGAAAGACTTCGCCACCGGGAACATTAAAGATATTGAGGGGGATGTCCTTCCAAAGGAGAAGATGATGATGTTCGACTTATCAGATGGAAGACGAATCGCGGTTCGGCCATCTGGCACCGAGCCAAAGATCAAGTTCTACTTGTTTGGAGAACGTCAAGGACTGACGGCCCAATCCCTTTCGGCCGCCAAGGAAGAGCTCGCTCAATCGCTTGATAGACTCTGGCAATGGCTCCAGGAGGACGCCCAGAGGCGGATCGGGTGACTAGGGGTCAGGCTTTGGAGGGCGCTGCTTTGCCAGCGCCGCGATCCCAAGGAAAGAACGACAGCGGCGACGGACGTCCCGCAACATATGGCCGACCCGGCCACGCAATGGTAACAACTGCCAGATGAATCCCCACGCGTATGATCTATCAAAGCCCAGCGCCGGTAGGGCGAGGCTTGCCGAGCCTAAACCCATCGGCAACCACCTGCTACTACCCGTTGTCCGCTCCAAAGAACTGGTTATGCAGGCCATAGAAGGTGGAGGTGGCGACCTATGGGTTCAGGCTCGGCAAGCCTCGCCCTACCGGCGCTGGGCTCGAACCCGTCGTCGGTAAGGCGTTTACTGGCAGCGAATCGTTCGTTCGCTAATCCCGTGGGATCACGAACATTTTGAAAAGCAGATTTTCTCTATTTCTTCTCTTCTTTGCCCTCGCCGTTCTCCGAGCCAGTGCGACAGGAGAGCGCGAAGCTGCAGAGGTTTCGGGGCTGCCGCAGTTGACCAGCGAGGCTGTGGTTTCCCTGCTTACGTATACTCCCGGAGAAGAATTATACCAGGCTTTCGGGCATAGCTGTATCCGCATTCGCGACGACGAACTCGGGCTTGATCGGTTGTATAATTTCGGGACGTTCGATTTCGATACACCCAATTTTTATCTGAAGTTTGCCCGAGGCGACTTGCTCTACGAGCTGGCGGTGGGTCAGACCAATGCCGAGATAAACGCTGTAGCAGCAGGCGGGCAGGGGGTCACCGAAGTTGTCTTGAATTTCACTGAGCAGGAGAAACAACAACTCTTTCGCAACCTGGAAGTTAATCTCTTACCACAGAATCGTGCTTACCGGTATGATTTTATCTTTGACAACTGTTCGACCCGGGTTCGCGACGCCTTCGAACGGATCTCCGGGCAGCAATTGTCCGCGCCAAACAAGGAGCCGCGAACCTTTCGCCAAATGCTCGACCCTTATCTGGAACGTATCCCGTGGACCCAGTTCGGGATTTACCTTTTGCTCGGAATGCGAGTCGACCGGGTCGTGACCGGCCGGGAGGCATGCTTTCTGCCGGCCGGGCTTGAGTCGGCTGTCGAGAATGGTCTTATTCATGGCGCAAGGCTCCAATTGGATCGAGTCCGCCTATTTGAGCCCAAGGGCTTGCCCCAACCAATTCCATGGCTGAGACCTCAATGGGTGTTCTGGATTATCGGCATCATCTGGTTTTCAATCTGGTATCTTCGGAAACGGGTTTATTCCCCAAGACTTTCGGGTGTCTATCTCGCCCTGATCGGTTTGGCCGGAACCTTCGTGCTCGTGTTCAGTCTGATGACCCGTCACTGGGTCGCGCAGCAAAACTTGAACCTGGTCTGGCTCTTTCCAGGTCATCTCATTGCCGGACTTTGGCTAATCGCGACCCCGAAAGCCTCCTCTCGGGTATTGCGCTGGTATCTGATGATTGCGTGCTTCGGTTCGGCGCTTTTTGCGATCCTGGCGCCTTGGTTGCCGCAGAAATTTCATGTTGCAATTTACCCCTTGGTTGCTCTCATCGTGTGGCGATGCGCTCTAGCACGGGCAACAAGACCTGCTAACCTGCCTATTCAATGATACGTCTCCTTCCCCTGTTGTTAGCTTTGGCAAGTGGGCTCTTGGCTGCACTATCTTTTCCACCGTGGAATCTTTCCTGGCTCGCGGTGCTCGCATTGGTCCCGTTCCTGACGGGGGCGATTATTCAGAAGAGGGGATTGCTAACCGCGATCGCAGCGGGATTTCTCTTTGGGGGAAGCTTTGGAGCAGCGACTTTTGGGTGGCTTTGTGCCGGAGGACGATGGCCGGATTGGCTGGGAAACGTGGGCAGCCTGGCGGGAATAGGGATTACTTGGAATTGGTTCTTGTGGCGCTTCGTGGAGCTTCCACCGCCTGGGCAGACAAATCCACCGCCGGGGCAGACAAAGGGAATCGTTAAGAAGCCGCTGGAACCAATCCTCGCGAGTCCCGCAGGGCAAAGCGGAGCTTGGAAGGCTTCGTTGGAGCATCTTCGAATCGCCAGTCTGGTGGCTGCATGCTGGACATTCCTGGAGTGGGGGAGAAGCGTCCTGATGCCCGGCTGGAATTTCCTCGGAATCCCGTTGGCTGATAACCTGACCTTGCTCCAGATCACGCGACTCACCGGGGCCTCCGGGTTAACCTTCATAGCTGTTTTTGCTAACGTAATTGCTCTTACGACGATTCGCCGGCTAGTGCGGGAACCTGGTCGCATGACCTGGGCTTCACGGTTCGACTTTGTGGCCACACTCGGAGGCATTTTTCTTGTCGCCATATGGGGCTTTGTCAGCCTTCAGAAATCCGTGCTACTGGATAAGCGGGAGGTCGCCGCAGTGCTCTCTGACACTGGCAACGTCGATCGCCTGATCGACTTGAGCAAGGGTGCACCGACTGCAGACCTGGTCGTTTGGCATCGAGCGGAGCTAAAACAGTCCGATTACGAGAAATTAAGCGCGGCTTCTTTTGGAAAGACTATCGGGCTGGTGACAGGAGTAGCGAGTGCGCCCGGCCGGCCCATTTCGGGCTGTCTCGTGTTCACTCCTGGAACAATCAGGAACGTGTTTGTCCCACGAACGCGTGCCGCAATTTTCCGACCTTACCTGGCCCAGCGGAACCAGCGTTTAGAGCCGTTTCCCTTCAAAGACGCTGCCTGGTTGCCGCTTCTGAACTGGGAAGCGGGCTCTCCTCAGTTGCTTCGCGCGGCCGTTCAAAGACAAGCCCAGGTGTTCATTTCGTTGCTTGGTCCGGTACCCTCTTCGCGAATGGGCTCGGCGCAACTCTTTAAGAACCTTCGGGTCTGGTCGACTGGTCTGGGACGGCCCCTGATTTTCAGTTCGGCAAGGAGCGGCGCGGCTATAGTGAATTCTGTCGGTAGAATTGTTGCGCATACCGACCGCGCGGGAGCGGGTGCATTGATTCGCGGCCAGATAGATATTCCTCCCCCTGCCGTGCTGACGCCCTACCTTCAATACAGCGACTGGCTTCCAATTGCGTGTGGGATACTTTGCATCATGCTTGGAATCGCCGATAGGCTTTACCGGACTTATGCCAGACCTGGTCGTCTCGCTGCATGATGTTTCGCCTCTGACGCAGGAGTTGTGCACGAGAATGCTCGAACAGCTTGCTGAGCTCGGGGTCAAGCAGACATCGCTGCTGATCGTCCCGAATTTTCATAACAAAGCCCCTGTCTCTGATCATCCAGAATTTCAGCAATGGCTGAGTCTAAAGGTGACGGCTGGACATGAACCGGTGCTGCACGGTTACTTTCATCGGCGCCCGTCGAAGCCGGTCGACAACCCGCTGACAAGATTTACCACTGAGCTCTACACGGCCGGAGAAGGCGAATTCTATGACCTGGATTGCGACGAAGCACTTAAGCTTCTCCAGCGCGGCCTAGCGGATTTTAAATTTCTGCCGCGTGAAATATCCGGGTTTGTCGCACCGGCGTGGTTGCTCGGGGCCGGGGCCAGGGAGGCCGTCCGGCTTGCTGGGTTCCGTTACACCACAAGTATCCGAGGAGTCTGGATGTTCAGGGATGACCGGCCTATTCCGTCGCGGTCCCTGGTCTGGAGCACGCGATCATCGTGGCGTCAACTTGTCAGCCTCGGCTGGAATTCCAGCCTCGCCCGACTTCTGGGTCGGGTCGGGTTGCTTCGGATTGGCATTCATCCACCGGATTACCGGGTTGGAGCGGTTTGGGCACAAATCAAAACTCTTGTTGCTAGAGCGCTCGAAACTCGAACCGCAGTTTCCTACGAGAGGTTCATTGAGAGGGTTTCTGAATGCCGATAGCGGCGAAGCTCTCCGAGCTGGTTCAGACGCGGCGGATATTGCATCACGGCGATCGTCATGCAATATCCGGGCTAGAGCTTGTCAAACCGAGAAAGGAGGCGAATGGACAAGAATAGAGATTTCAGATCTCCGGAAATTTCGTTTTGGGCGGATGAAATTTTCGGATTAGGGGTCTGACATCCTCTCCGACTATGGCCACGAAAGTTGACCTTCACATTCACTCCAAATTCAGCGATCGATCCGCAGAGTGGATTTTTCGGAGGTTCGAATTTCCTGACAGCTACTCGGATCCATACAAGATCTACAATCGCCTGAAGGCGGAGGGGATGACGTTTGTTACGTTCACGGATCACAATCGGATCGACGGATGTCTGCAGATTGCTCAGCAACCGGGGACTTTTATCAGCGAAGAGGTCGCCACGCAGTTTCCGGAAGATCAGGTAACAGTCCATCTCTTGGTCTGGAACATTGACGAGGCGCAACACCGGGAAATCCAGAGCCTCCGCCGAAACATCTACGAATTGCGACAGTTTCTCGCTGAACAGGCGATCCAGCACGCTGTGGCGCACCCCCTCTACGACATGAATCGGCGACTAACCGCGCGCCACGTCCAGAAACTCGTACTGCTTTTCAAGCACTTTGAGGGGGTAAATGGCCTACGCGATTCGCTCTTGAGCGATGTGACCCGATTCATGTTGCGCGCACTGACGCCCGAGCTGATCGAAAAATTTAGTTGCCAGCTTCATCTGGAGCCGACGCATTCGGAGCCTTGGCGCAAGATCTTCGTGGCTGGATCGGACGATCATGCCGGCATTTTCCCGGCGTCGGCGTATACGGAGACTCCACCGTCAAGGGACGTGGCAGAGTTCTTTCGCTGGGTTGGGAAGGGAGACTGCATAACCCGCGGGCAGGGGGGGACTCCGCTGGTGATATCGCACGGCCTCTATAACACCGCCTACCAGTTCGCCAAGGATAAGTTCTCAGCAGCGGTCAGCCCAAACCTGGATTTCCTGGAATTAATATTTTCGCGCTTTATGGAGGGAAAAAATCCGACCCAGTTTTCCCTCGGCGAGAAGATCGCGCTGGTTGCAAACGGCATTCTCTCCGGCAAGATTTTTGAACTGGCGAAGCCGGCAAATCTCTCCATCTGGCCCGAATTGGCCAATTACTTTGGGAGCCCGGCGGTGCAAGCCCAGCTCGCTCGTGAAACTGAAGGCGTAAATGAAGCCGAGCGGCGCGCTTTTCTGCTCGTCAGCCTGATTTTCAATCAGTTGGCCTTTCGGTTCTTCGATAAATTCGTGCAGCAGATCAGCGCGGGGAGTGTGATTGAAGCGATGCAGTCCTTGAATGCCCTGCTCCCCATGGGCCTGTTGATGGGTCCCTATTTCTACGGGTTTCACAGCCAGGCGCCCTCGCGTAGCCGGCTGTCCGAGATTTGTCTGCAAACCGTGAATTTTGTCCCCGATGTCCTGCAGAACACGAAACGTGCCTGGTTTACCGATACGCTCGAAGACGTGAACGGTGCCGCCATGACGATTCGGAAAATGATGGCAGCGGGCTTGGAACTCGGGGCGGATTTGATCGTGGTAACCTCGCGCCAGCAAATCAGCGTGACCGATATCCCGATCAAGAATTTTGTTCCGATTGGGGAGTTCGAGCTGCCTGAGTACGAGCTGCAGAAGTTGAGCTTCCCTCCGGTTCTGCAGATGTTGGACTACATTCAGCGGGAGCGCTTCACCGAGCTGATCATCAGTACGCCCGGTCCCGTAGGGCTCACGGCCTTGCTGGCTGCGAAAATGCTCGATCTCAAAACGACCGGGATCTATCACACCGATTTTCCCCAATATGTGCGGATTTTGACGGAGGATAACTATTTGGAGACGCTCGCTTGGAGCTTCATGCACTGGTTCTACTCCCAGCTTGACCTGGTTTATGTGAATTCAGAACAATATCGCCAGAATTGGATCCAGCGCGGCATCGCTCCCGATAAACTGAAAATCCTCCCCCGCGGGCTCGATACCCGCTTTTTTACGCCGGAATGGAGGGATCCGGCTTTCTGGGCAAAGTTTGGGAAACAGCCGAGTGAGGTCGGGCTCTTGTACGTTGGCCGAGTCTCGAAGGAAAAAAATCTCGACGTCGCAATTGGGGCTTACTACAAGTTGCGGGCCGAAGGCCTCCCGGTCCGGTTGCTGATTGTCGGGGATGGCCCTTATTTGAAGGAATTACAGGAATCCTCGCCCGAAGTTTGCTACACCGGTTATCTGAAAGGTCACGAGTTGGCAGCAGCCTACGCATCGGGAGACATCTTTGTGTTTCCGAGCACCACGGACACATTCGGGAACGTCATCCTGGAGGCACAAGCTGCGGGCCTGCCTTGCGTCGTTTCGGATCTGGGAGGCCCGAGTGAGCTCGTTGAGCATGGACATAGCGGCTTCATCACCAGGGCATTCGACATTGGCGATTTTGCCGCCGCACTCCGGCGGCTTGTCACGGATCCGGAGCTGTGCCGGGCAATGGGGGCACATTCTCGCGACCGGGTACGAGACCGAAACTGGAGCAACGCGTTTCGGGCATTCTGGAATGAGACACTATAACTCGATTCGGTAGGCAACTTATTCGGGGCGTTAAGTCATCGCGGCTGTTCCCCTGCCAACCGGCGCGGAGGTTGCAGCAAGATTTCTATTGCAATCCCGCCGACCTCTACTAGATTCGAGCTCTTTTATGGCAAAAAAGGCTTGGGCTGAGAGGAACAAACGGAAGCAACGAACGGTGGAGAAATACGCCGCTCTGCGCGCCGACTTAAAGGCCAAGGGCGACTACGAGGGGCTGGCCCAACTTCCTCGGGATGCCAGTCCGACACGTCTAGTCAATCGTTGTCAGCAAAGCGGCCGACGCCGCGGTTTTATTCGCCGGTTCCGACTTTCCCGAATCGCATTCCGGGAGCTGGCCTCCCAGGGTTTGATCCCAGGGGTGACCAAGTCGAGCTGGTGAGAAGGTCCTCACTGAGCCTCTCTCCGGACTGGCCATGGCGGTGAGCGGTTGGCCAATCCGCAGGTTGATCGCACCCGGTGGGTGCGGTTAAGGTAAGGCAACTCAGAAATTCTGTCGATTCGATGCCAATCGATTCTGCGTTCGTGGTTGTCTTTGGATTGTCTGGGGTTGAAACCGAATTTGCTTCCCCTGGGTCGATTCTGTTCAACGTACTGGTCATTTTCTTACTGGTCTTTCTGAATGGCTTTTTTGTCGCCTCTGAGTTCGCATTAGTAAAGGTGCGGGCCACTCAGTTGGATGCCCTGGAAGAGGAGGGGAACAAGCGAGCCCAATTCACCCGGCATTTGACCACCCACATTGATGCTTATCTTTCGGCGACTCAGCTTGGGGTAACGCTTTCCAGCCTGGGACTAGGTTGGATCGGTGAGCCCTA
>JBPYDQ010000753.1:0-25361 GCA_051986135.1 Terriglobales bacterium
ACTTGTTTGGTTTATCGCGATATAGAGGGTCCGGTGTTCTTGCGCACCTTCCTCAAGGACGGCAAGCGCTGTTGGGAATGGGTAGCTGAATCATCGGTTGGCGAGGCGTAAGCGCGGGCTTTAGCAACCAACTTCGTGGGGCTCAGCACGCCTCCCTGTGGAGAACTTGGGCGACACTGGTTGAGCAAGCGCGCGGCTCAAGCGCGCCCGCAGGCCCGCCAAGATAGACATTCACCTCCTGCCAATCGTCCGCCCTCGGAACGAATTCTTCTCGAACTCGGCAAATGGGCAACGGCGGCTCGAGCACAACCGGGGCGATCCTGCCTGACCCAATGCTGGCGCCGGCACCTGGGCGGCAACTACCAGACGGGCGCTCGCCGATTCCCACCGGCCACCCCCCAAGTTCTTCGAGCATGAGAGGGTGGGTGAGATAGTCGTCGGCGTCAGGATGCCGCAGTCCGGAAACCAGGCAGGGCGAACCATTTCTTGTCGGGCAAGGCATCGGTACCTCGCAGTTTGGTTCTCGATCAGCACACCTTCGGTGATCTTCGACTTAGCCCTGGCGAATTGCCATCGCCTGCATTTGAGGAAGTAGATGGGGGCGAATGGCCGAGGCCGGGCAGCAACCGCTATGGGTCGGCAAGGAAAAAGGAAAGTGCTGGCTTGGCAGCTTTGCTGCCACGATAATTGTTTGCTTTGAAAGCAAGCGAACCTTTATGAAGAAACTCTTCGCACTCCTCCTCTTGTCAGTCTGGGCGATCCCGATTTTTGCTCAAGCTACGGCGGGCCGCTCTTCCCTCGCGCCCTATGGCCCGACTCTAGCTCGTCTGGAATCGCTCACCACGCTTGGCCAGGACGACTGGCGCTTCCACGCCGATCTGCCTCATCCCGAAGACCCGACGCTAGACGACTCGGGTTGGCGAACCATGAAGATTGGCGACAAGTGGAGTCGCGACCGTGTCCTGCGCCGCTGGATTGAACTCCCGGCCAGCATTCATGGTTATGCCATTCAGAACTCGGGCGTACGCCTTGACTTCGAATTGACATGTCCGACGACGGTCGAGATGTCGGTGTTCTCGAATGGTTCGCTGGTCTTTCACGGCACCGACGAGATGCAGCAACCGATTCTTTTGACTGAAGAGGCACGGCCTGGCCAGCGATTTCTTATCGCGATTCGAGCGCGGGCGGAACAGGACGCGGAAATCACGATTTCGCGTGCTGAGCTCACGATCGCGCCTCCCAGCTCACGCCCCGATCCCCTGCTGTTGCATGACGAAATCGTTGCCGCTATTCCCATGATTTCGGCGTACGAGACAGGAAAGTCGGAGCGGGACGAGCAGCTTCGGGCGGCGGTAAAGACAATTGACTTTCTCGCGCTTGACCATCACGACCAGTCTAGGTTTGACTCTTCGCTCCGCGAGGCGCAAACGAGGCTCGAAGCGCTCAACCCTTATTTGAAGCAGTTCACCATCCGCGCGGTAGGCAATGCTCACATCGATATGGCCTGGCTGTGGCCCTGGACAGAAACCGTTGAGGTGGTCCGCAATACTTTCCGCAGCGCACTCGACCTAATGCGCGAGTACCCGGATTTCAAGTTCACCATGTCGTCGGCGCGAACCTATGAATGGATGGAAGAGAAATACCCTGATCTGTTCAGCGAAATTGCGGAACGGGTGAAGGAAGGCCGCTGGGAGGTGATTGGTGGCATGTGGGTTGAGCCGGACCTCAACATGCCGGATGGCGAATCGCTGGTCCGGCAAATCCTGGTGGGAAAAAATTATTTTAAGAATAAATTCGGCGTGGATGTGAAGATTGGGTGGAATCCCGATTCCTTCGGCTATAACTGGCAGCTGCCACAGATTTATAAGAAATCGGGGATGGACTATTTCGTAACCCAAAAGTTACTTTGGGCGAAAGATTTCACTACGTTCCCCTACAAGCTGTTCTGGTGGGAGGCGCCGGACGGGAGCCGCTTGCTCACTTACTTTCCTCACGACTACGCCGGGGGGATTGAAGCCGAGCGTCTTGGCAACGATCTTTCCATCTGGGCGCCGTCGATTTATGGACCGACGTTAAGCGATACGCCGGAGATGATGCACCTCTACGGGGTGGGCGATCACGGCGGCGGTCCAACCCGCAGCATGCTCGATAACGCCGACCGACTGAGGGCGCCGGAAGTGGTGTTTCCTAGGCTCCAGTTCAGCACGGCGACTGCCTTCTTCAACGACCTAGAAGGCAAGCTTCCGAACATGCATGTACCGGTATGGAAGGACGAACTCTACTTCCAGTATCACCGCGGCGTCTTTACTACGCAGTCGGAAACCAAGCGCCGCATCCGGCGCAGTGAAGAAACTCTCCTGGACGCCGAGAAGCTTGCTTCGCTCGCCAAGCTGGACCAGAGGCCCTATCCACAGGAGGAGATGCAGCGTGCCTGGAAGCGGCTGCTCTTCGATCATTTTCACGACATCATGCCCGGATCCGGCATCGCTGTGAATTATCTGGATGCAGAGCGCAACCTACGGGACGTGCGCCAAGTCGGCAACGACATAATCCACGACTCGCTGGGTGAGATCTCCGCCCAGGTTGACACCCAACGCTCCGGCGTGCCGGTCGTGGTGTTTAACACCCTCTCGTGGCCGAGAACGGAAGTGACGGAACTGGAGGCGCAGCTGCCCGGACCCGCACAGCAGGTGGAAGTTGTCGATGGAACCGGAAAATCGGCACTATCCGAGTTGCTGGCCATCGATCCGGAGACCCATCGCGTGCGGCTCCTGGTTTTGGTGAACGTTCCCGCTTTCGGATACAACACCTATTTCGTTCGCGCGACGACCAAACCGCCTGCGGCATCCACCCTGCACGCAACCATTGGTGGTCTGGAAAACGAATTTATTCGCCTGAAAATCGACGCCAAAACCGGCTGCATGACCAGCCTCTTCGACAAGCGCAGTCAAACCGAAGCTCTTGCCCCCGCCGAGAGCGGCACCGGAGGTCCGAAGAATTTCGCCTGCGGCAACCTGTTACAAACTTTTCATGACCTGCCCAAGCAATGGGATGCCTGGAACATTGATGCCGATTTCGAGGATCAGCATTGGGATCTGGACAGCGCGGATGAGGTTACGCTGGTCGAAAACCACCCGCTGCGGGCGATCATTCGCGTAAAGAAACACTTTCAAAACTCACGGTTCGTACAGGACATCACGATGTATCCCGGAGTGTCGCGGGTCGACGTGAGGATGGAAGCGGACTGGCGCGAGAAACATATTCTGCTGAAGGTTGCCTTCCCCCTGAGCGCGCACAATGCCAAAGCCACCTTCGAGATTCCATACGGCTCGATCGAGCGCCCTACCACCCGCAACACGCCAGCGGAAAAAGCTGAATTTGAAGTTCCGGCACTGCGCTGGGCCGATATCTCGGACGCCCGGCACGGATTCAGCCTGCTCAACGACAGCAAGTATGGCTACGACGCAAAGGGCAATGTTCTCCGGCTGTCATTGCTTCGTTCTCCCGCCTGGCCCGACCCCCATGCTGATGAAGGTCATCATGAGTTCACTTATTCGCTCTATCCTCATGCTGGAGATTGGCGTGATGGGCAATCGGTGCGCCGCGGATACGAACTCAACTACAAACTAATCGCGCACCAGACAGACACCCACCAGGGCAGTCTTCCAGGCGCGCATACGTTTATCGAGTTGCAAGCGGATGACGTCGTTCTGACCGCGGTAAAACAAGCGGAAGCAGATGATTCCGTAGTCCTGCGCTTTTACGAATGGGCAGGCAAAGCGGGTGATGTGAAAATCACGCTGCCCCGAGAGGCGCAATCTGCGTTCGACGCCGATCTAATGGAACGGCCGATTTCAGAACTGCCCATCGAGGGGAACACCTTCTCAGTGCACACCCTACCGTATGAGATAAAGACGGTGAAGATAGCCTTGTCCCCGCGGCAGAGGTGACCGTATCAAGGGTCCGACAAGATGGCCTCGGCCCCTTCGGCCCGGTGTGGCGAAAAAGATTCCGTACTTGCCGAGGCAGACAATCACCTAGAATCGGCGCTCGCGAAAAGTTACTCGGTTCGCATGCAACTGAACCGATTTTCAATTAAGAGCACGATTGTCGCTGCCTTGGGCAGACTGCTGTTTGGCTTCGATACCGCAGTCATTTCGGGGACGACAGCTCGGCTGACCGAAGCCTATGAGCCAAGCCCAAGGCTGCCGGGCGCGACCGTGGCCAGCGCCATTGTGGGCACAATCGTTGGGGCTATGCTGGCCGGCTTTCCTGGAGACCGGTTGGGGCGGGGCGACAGCTAGCGGATCATGGCAGAGCTTTACCTGGTCTCTGCCCTAGGCTGCGCCTTGGCATGGGATTGGCCTTCGCTCGTCATCTTCCGCTTCGTCGGTGGGTTAGGGCATTGGTGGCTCGCCGGTGCTGGGGCCGATGTATATCGCGGAGATCGTTGTGTTTGGAATTCTGGCCGCCTATTTCTCCAACTATGCCATCGGCCTTGCCCACGTTGGAGCTGCCGAGTGGCGTTGGCAGCTGGGGACGGGTGCAATTCCGTCTGCGTTTTTCTTGCTCATGCTGTTCACAATTCCGCGCGGCCCGCGTTGGCTGGTCAAGAAAGCCCGCGTTCAGGAGGCTCGAGCTGTACTCGAATGGATTGGTGAGGAAAACGTCGAACAGGAATTGCAAGACATTGTTCAATCGCTACACCTGGAGCGAGGCCTACGGAACGAGCCCTTGTTCGCCCGCAAATATCGCTTCCCGATATTTCTGGCGGTCTCGACTCGGATGTTCAACCAGCTGTCGGGAATCAATGCCATTCTCTACTACCTGAATTTCATTTTCGCGGGTGCCGGTTTCAGCCAGCTGTCAGGCAACTTGCAGGCGGTTGCGATCGGTACGACCAACCTTCTGTTCACCGTCATTGCCATGCCCGTCATCGATCGGCTTGGCCGCAGAACCCTGCTCCTGACGGGTTCGGTCGGGACCGCCGTACGCCTGGCCGATGTGGCCCGCATCTTCAAAACGGGGCAGCACGAAAATTTGCTGTTGTGGCTATTGGTCGGCTACATCGCGTCTTTTGCCTTTTCCCAGGGTGCCGTGATTTGGGTCTATCTGGCCGAGGTCTTTCCGAATACGGTTCGAGCCAAAGGGCAGAGCCTGGGCAGCTTTTTTCACTGGTTCATGAATGCCCTGATTTCCTTTACCTTTCGGCTGCTTCTTCGGGGGCTTTTCCCTTTGTATTCTTTTCGGTAATGATGATCGTGCGGTTCTTTGTTGTTCTGTTCGTGTATCCGGAAACCAAAGACGTTACGCTCGAGCAGATGCAGAGGAAAATGGGAATTGCCCAGCCACAGTTCTCAGTTCTCGACAGGAACCGAAATTTCGCCCGATCGCCGGTTTGAGTGCGCTGGCAACCGGCATCCGATTTTGAGTACCCCCAGAACACCCCTCGTCGCAGGCGATCAAGAATGGCGATATCCGGCGGTTCGACGCGCACCATTCGAAAATCTGGAGGCGATCGCCCAGCGCACGCTCCCCAACAAATTCCCGAGCAGCAAGCGACCGGCCACCGGGATGGGTACGGGAAGAGGCTAATCGGCGAACTTCCGCTAGCCGCGGCCAGGCGGGAAAATCGACCCGGGTTGGGGGGAAGATAGGCTTTGTTCATTGGGGTAGAGACGCGCACACCCTGGATGGCGAGCCTGCCGAAACTGGGCGCGACACGGGATATAACCAGACGGTGGAGGTGATCACTTGCCTCCTGCCCCACCTTGGTGCCAGTGGCCATTTGTCGTGCCCAGCGTGTATGATGAGCCTGCCAGCCGCAGACCGAGCCGCCCCAAACGCTTGTTCTGTGTCTTGAACAGCGCTCTTATTGAAAGGATTTAATCTTTGCCTGAGTTGAGAAAAGACCCGATTGTCGGCCGCTGGGTCATTATTTCCACCGATCGCGCCAAGCGCCCGACCGATTTTGTCCGCGAAGGTGTGAAGAACAAAGGCGGGTTTTGCCCGTTTTGCTACGGCAACGAGAGCAAAACGCCGCCGGAAATTCAAGCCTACCGGCCTAATCCTAATGGCGGCTCGCCGCAGCGGGACACCCCCGGTTGGACCGTGCGAGTGGTTCCCAACAAATTTCCCGCGCTCGGCATCGAGGGCAATCTGAACCGCCAAGCCGAAGGCATGTTCGACAAGATGAGTGGCATCGGCGCTCACGAAGTCATCATCGAGACGCCGGATCACAACTCTACCCTGGCGACGCTTCCCGCCAAGCGCATCGAAGACGTCCTATGGACGTTCCGCGATCGTATTCTCGATCTCAAAAAGGACCGCCGTTTCAAATACATACTTATCTTTAAGAATCATGGCGAACCGGCGGGAGCGTCGCTCGAGCACGCCCATTCACAGCTGATCGCTCTTCCGATTCTGCCTATCTACGTCGTCGAAGAACTGGAGGGCGCAAAACAGTATTTCATTTACAAGGAACGTTGCGTTTTCTGCGACATCATCCGCCAGGAAACCGACCACGGCATCCGCGTGGTCTCGGAAAACGAAGACTTCCTTACTTTGGCTCCTTACGCGCCGCGATTCCCGTTCGAAACCTGGGTGCTGCCGAAGCGGCACGAATCGGCCTTCGAAAATTCGTCATCGCACATGTTTGAGAACCTGGCCAAGGCTTTGAAGACGCTGCTGACTAAGGCCGACCGGGTCTTGGATAACCCGCCGTACAATCTTGTGATCCACACGTCGCCGGTGCAGGATCCCACCAACGACCACTACCACTGGCACATCGAATTCATGCCCAAGCTGACCAAGACGGCAGGATTCGAGTGGGGCACGGGATTCTATATCAACCCGACTCCGCCGGAAGAAGCGGCTAAGTTCCTGCGCGAGGCCGGCGTCGAGGAACCGATGTCGGCGGTGGTAGCTGGATAGACGTCGCGATTCGAAACCAGCAGCTCTGAGCTGCCTGGATTTGCTCAGCGAAGCGGTTGTCCCCGGCCGTCGGCTTGCTGGTTGATTATCTCCTTCTCCAACGTATGCCGTCCTTGGTGATCTCCACGATGATTCCAGCTGTGTTCAGCTCAGCCCGGATGGCATCGGAAGTTTTGAAATCGCGCGCGCGCCGTGCCTCGTCCATCTGATTGGTCCGGGCGTCTATCTCTCGATCGGAGAGACGGGTTGCGTTCGCCAACTCGATAGCTACTTTACTGGCGTCTTCCAGCTTGCCTTCGGCCTTAGCCCAATCGAGGATGCGCACCATCTTCGGTTCATCATCGTCCGTCAGAACGCCGAATATCTCGTCGAACTTAGTCAAGGCCGCCAGTAGAGGGGCCACATCCTCTTTGCCTATTTGCCCTGCGTCGGCGGCCGCGTTGGCCTTGCGCACCATGTCGAAGATCGCGGCCAGCGCCTGCGCGGTATTGAGATCATCTTCGAGACTCGTCCGCATGCGCGTGCTGGTCTCTTCGGCAAGTTGCTTCATTTCCTGAGTCGAGCCTGGGGGAAACTGCCCTGTGCTAAGGCGCGAGTGGAAATTGCGCAGACGCTGCACCGATTCGGCGGCCTGCCGCAGACCATCAAAAGTGAAATTCAGCTGGTTACGATAGGGAACTGAACCAAGCAGATATCGGATGGACGATGGTTTATGGCCCTGCAACACCAGGTCGCGAAGAGTGAAGAAGTTACCCAGGCTCTTGGACATCTTCTCGCCTTCGACAAGCAGAAAGCGGGCGTGTATCCAGAAACGCACAAATGGTTTGCCGGTGAACGCTTCCGACTGGGCAATCTCATTTTCGTGGTGAGGGAAGATAAGGTCCTCGCCCCCGGTATGGATATCGAAAGTCTCACCCAGTTCCTCCATTGACATTACGGAACACTCAATGTGCCAGCCCGGACGACCGGGGCCGATTGAGGTCTCCCAGAAGGCTTCTTCCGGCTTCGGCGCCTTCCACAAAGCGAAGTCCCGCGCGTTGTCCTTCTCGTATTCGTCGAGGTCAACACGGGCGCCATCTTCCATTCCAGCAAAGTCCTTTTTCGAGAGTTTGCCGTATTCCGGGAACTTGGCGATGCGGAAATAATACGAGCCGTCCTCTGTACGATAGGCGAATCCCTTTTTTTCCAGCTGGGCAATAAATTTGGCCATCTCCTCAATGTGATGCGTGGCCCGCACTAGCTGCGGCTGCTCGATGTTGAGCGTCGCCGCGTCTTCTAGAAACGCCTTTTCATATTTTTGCGTGTACTGCTGAACGGTAAGGCGTTGGCGCGCGGAGTTGCGAATGATTTTGTCATCCACATCGGTGATGTTCATGACGTGGTGCAGGCGGTAGCCACTCTGCCGCAGAAAGCGGCGCAAAATATCGACAACGATAAATGTCCGAAAATTCCCGATGTGTCCGTAGTCGTAGACGGTTGGACCGCAGGCGTACATGCGGACTTCATTGTCGACCCGCGGCTTGAACTCTTCGATGCTGCGCGACAGCGTGTTATAGAGGCGCAAGGGCATAAATGGCTCGCAGCAAATTTTTAATTCTAGGGGCGGCAAAGAATTAGGGTCAAATGTGGGCTGGCGACGCTATCGAGGCCGGAAAAATTCCTATCCCCGAATTCCACAAACCCCGAAACGCCATGCGCTCCCCAAAAAGTGCACTTCCGACGACCAAAACTCGGTCAGCCCTGCGTCAACACATATTCACCCTCGGTGAAGACCTAGAGATCGTCGCCAGGCGATCAGCAGGATTTTGTAAATGTTGATTCCCCAAGCGCCCAGCCAATGAACTGGCCTGGGCTTCCTCCGCCTGGAGGGCGTCGCCTTGGCCCTGAACCCCGTCCCTACAGCTATGCCGTCCAATGTGAGTAAGTTTAGCTGCCTGGCGCGTGCATGGCTGTGGGAGCATGGTTGTGGGTGCGGAGGCGGACACCTACCAAATAGATGTAATGCAGAGCCGAGATGATTGTGAATGCGAAGGTGGCGCGCAGGCCGGCCCAGCGCAGGATATACACCCATCTTGTCCGGTGAATTTCGAACAACATAACAAAGACAATGGTTGCCACCTGGGCTAGAGTATTGGCCTTGCCGAAAATGCTCGGGGAAAAATCGCGCAGCCCTGCAATGGCATACAACACAGTCCCCACTCCTAAGATCGACACGTCCCGGCTGAAGACTAGTACCGTGAATTTCCAGGGAATCTTGTGAAGGATGGACAGGACCATGAACAGGGTGCTCAGCAAGAGTTTGTCGGCAATGGGGTCGAGATACTGACCGAGCATCGTCTGCTGGTGCAGAGTACGAGCCAACAGGCCGTCCAAGCCATCGCTGATACCCGCCAACACAAAAAGGATCAACGCCGTTCGGTAACGATTGTCGAGCAAGCTGTTCACGATGAACGGCAGGAACACCATCCGCAGCAGCGTCAGCTGATTGGGAGCGGAAAGGAGAGTGGAGACCTTCACGCGCCCGCTCTCCTGGCGCGTACCGCAGCTCGTGCCAGCGCGTCGCGGGGGTTCACTCGGGTGCGCAACCTGAATCTATTCCCCATACAGGACAGATTACTTTCGGGAAGATTCCCGGCGCTGCCGTCGACCCGTTCGATAGGAAAGAAAAGAACCCCTGTCTTGAGCTGTTCTTTTGCGATCGCTGCGCGGATTCTGTCCTCCGAGCAAGGCAATTCGACACCTTTTAGGCTTACGCCTGCTGGATGCGGAGCCAGAAAAACTCCGCAGAACTTCTCACTTGGATGGCGGAGAGTGGCCAGGACAACAGCGCCGGCGTGAAACAATTTGTCGTCGGGCGCGCCCGCTCTAAGGTCAGGGCGGGCTTGTGTGCCTGACCGACGGCTATTTCTTCTGCCTGTGCTTGCTTTGTTGGTCACAATTCGATTGTCGCCGCCAGCGCCCGTGTTTGCAACTGGCCGGCGGGAGGCGTTGGCTGACTTCTAGTTTGCACCATGGCGGGGTACACTACTGGAATACTCATGGTCGGCTTGCTCTCTATTATTGCGGTAGGGTTCTTTCTCGGCATGCGCCACGCAACTGAGCCTGATCACGTGATCGCGGTCACCACGATTGTCAGCCAACAGCGCAACGCGAGCCGGGCCGCTTGGATCGGGGCATTCTGGGGGCTCGGCCACACAGTGACAATCTTCGCGGTCGGCACTGCCATCATTATTTTTAATCTCGTGATTCCTGCTCGCCTTGGCCTGGCGATGGAGCTGTCTGTCGGATTGATGCTGATCTTGCTGGGGGGATGGAACATTACCAGCCTTCGGCAGGGGCTTCCGCCAAAGGTGATTGGCCCTGAAGCACCATTGATCCACTCGCATCCGCATCATCACGGGAGCACGGTTCACACCCACCCGCATGAGCACTGGTTCGAGGGCCGCTCGCCTCGGGAGTCGTATGCCGGCATGTCCCGCTGGGAGGGAAGGTTCGGAAATAAGAGCACCTATCAGATGTTGCGTGCGCTCGTCGTCGGAGTTGTTCATGGCCTGGCCGGCTCAGCCGCTGTCGCCTTGCTGATTCTAACCAGCATACGCAATCCGCGTTGGGCCATCGCTTACCTGGCCGTTTTCGGTGTTGGCACCATAGCCGGCATGATGCTTATAACCATGAGCATTGCCTCTACCTTCCGCTTCTTTGGAAACCGTTTTGACCATTTGCATCGCAAGTTCGGCTTAGCCGCAGGCTTAGTCAGCCTCTGCTTCGGAGTTTTTCTGGCCTACCAGATTTGCGTGACCCAGGGACTATTGAGCACCCATCCGCAATGGATTCCGAAATGAAGTTCGATGGGTAGCTGAATCGTCTCCCATTCATTCGCTGCTCCACTCTGGGCGCGCCTGGCCATCCCAGCGGGCGGAGAACCGTTTTTAATAAACCGCGAACCGGAGGCGACGAGGGTATGGTCGCCATTTTCCACGGGCAAGAAAAAGAACCTCTCTGGATTGACTAGGAAGCCAAGACACCACTCGGTACTGAACAATCATCAGCAGGAGGGCGTATGAGGAACATCAACCTCAGGTGTGCCCGTTTGTGCTTCGCGGCTTTGCTATTTATCCTGGATTTTAGAACGGTTCCTTGCGGGGCCGCAGTGCCTAATTACGGGTTGATCGCTGGACAGCCTCTATGCTTCCAGCAAAGCGTCAGTGACAAATCGGTTAGCAAGAAATTCCTTGCCTTTTCCGGTGATGGAAACTTTATTGTTTTCCGGATCCCAGGAGATGAGATCCTCATATTCCAGAAGCTCCAGCCATTGCACGAATTCGCATCCCTCGTAAATTTCCGGGAAACGTGCGGCGGCGCGCCGAAAAATCGGCTGCAAGCGGGCGGCCGAAATCCCCGATTTGGCCGAGTTGACCAGCTGCAAGGCGGAAACCGGCCCTTCCCACAGGGGCGCGTAGATCGGCTCGAAGGCCTGGGTGATGGAAAGTAATTTCACCGGGCGGTGCGACCACAGGTTATGCCTACGGGTGATTTCGCGTGTCTCAAGGGTGTGAGCCACAACCAAGCAGACCAGCACAGCGATAAACACGAAGAACGAACCGGCGGCTAGAATGAGGACCAACATAGCCGACTTTCTCTTCTTATTTTCGCGCTAATTCACACCGTTCGCGCAACAAAAAATAAAAGGTGTAATCGACGCGACACTTAGGCGAATCCTCGAGACCAACCCTTGGCTGATCGGAGCACACGGTTCTCTTAGGGATACGGATTGGGTGCGAGTGAAGCCTCGCGATTTAGCAGTCCCGTCACCACTGTAAACGTCAACAGTCCTACGACGAGATACTGATCGACCGGGAAGGCGGAAGCGCCAACTATCGAGCGGCACGGGGGCACGTCTTACAAGGCATGATCCTTGCTTGGGAGGAGGCAGCGATCGTGCCAGTGGCCGTTGGCTAAGGTCCTAACCCTGGACTCAAGTGTTCGGCTCATTTGCCGCAACCAGAATACAACCGCGTTTGCGCGCTCTGAGGTTGGGACACTGATTAGGACGCCGCAGATAATTGGTCACGACCGGGCGCAATATCCCCCAAGGCCGCTGCAGCGGTAGCGATCGATCCCTTTGATCACTGGACCCCGTCTTTCGGAGCCTCAGCAGGGTGTTTTTCGAGCTTCTTTAGGACCTGTCCCCGGACAAGAGATCCCTCTAGGACATTGACGATCAGGATGTTTGACATATGATTAGCAAGTAGCACGCGCAATTTTCTTTTTCAGGCCAGGAAACAACTCTCGACGGCAACATGCACTCTAACCCGCAGAGCGGCGGCGTACCGCCCTTTGCAACGATTTCCTATAGGGGTTCCTCATGAACCGACGGTTCACCCCGGATCGCAAATCCTTCGAGCAGTTCCTAGCCGCAGCTTCACTCGTGCAGCAGTTCAGCAAAGAGGTGGGAGATAAGTCGGCGGCCGCCGGTCGCACTCAGCCGCTCATGAGCCTGCTCCAGCTACAGCGGAGCATCCATTCGGGAGCCCTCGATTTGGAATCGGCGATGTCCGGAGTCGTCGAGCTCATAGTCTCCGTCACAGGTGCGCACGCAGCAGGTGTATGGCTATTCCGAAATGCGGATGAGTTCTCCTGTTGTGCGCGCATCGGCCCCATCTACGATCCAGACCGGCTGGGAGCAGACATACTGTCACGTCTTGCCGGAGAGAATCACCCCGATTGCGACTCGCTCCCCGATTCCACCAACTTGCGGAAAGCAAGCCGCTATCCGGGATATCCGAACTCAGTTGCCGTCGCTGCCCTTCGCATTGGTGGAAAGGTCTTGGGCGCAGTCGCCGGCTTATCTACCCAGTTCGATGCCTTCTCCAGCCGCGATCTGGACAACTTGGAATTTCTCGCGAGCTTGCTGGCACGGGCAATCGAGACGACCATGCGCTCTGGATGCCATCAAGCCATCGCGCTGGAACACTCGGCGCTTTTGCGGGTGCTCGAAAGCAAGCGACCACGCCTGAATGAGTCCCCGAGGGATATACCGGAGCGACCGAGCCAAGTGCCTGCTGTCGAGCCCACACCAGAACTTCTAGATCCGGTTGGCCAGCTCGTCCAGTCTGGCCCGGCTCAGCCGGCATTCTCTGCGTTGGATTCGGCTCAATGCGCGAAAACACCGTTACCAGCCGCTGCCGACGGCGGTCGGGAAACCATTTCTCTTCCCGGCGTCGGTGTGCGCGCGGCACTTGGAGATGTGCGTGAGTACACGGGCGTTTCCGAGCCATTCTTTCTCTGGTCGGCTATCGGTCGAGCGGGCGCCCACTCGACCGCATTCGCCATTACCTGCGGTCGGGGGATCTGTAGGGTTGCCGGCGCGGCTCGAATCCGCGCTCATTCCGTAACCTCGAAGATCATGGCTGCGCCTGGGCGGCTGGTGCGGTACCGTCCCGCTCTGCCCACCGCTCGAATCGGCTTCCGTTTCACCCGCGTGCACGACTGGTTCGTTGCCCTGACCAGTCGAACCGTAAAGGTGCGAGTGACCGGGTGGCCGCATCCCCGTCGACCAGGCCTGCCACAGATAGATTTCTCCCGGATGCGGAATGCCTCAGTCGATTTCGTCAGATGGTCGCGATCGATGGTCGAAACCTGCGAGACGGTCCTGCACCGAGGTGGGGCGCGCATTGGCTACGGCTTGAGGTTGGGGAGAGTTAAGGCGCGAGCCCTGCCTGGCAGGCAGCGTCAGGCCAACATTTCCGCCACGCTCGCGGAGCAAAGTATCACAAAGCGCAGTACCTCGAGCCGGCAAAGCATGCCGGTTTCTTCCGAAGAAACGACGGAAAATATCCTCCACCGCGCCGGCGAAACGCTGGCCGAGGTCGCCACCTACGCCGGTCACTCGACTGAATTGGTTTTGGGGACCGTCAGGGCCAAGGCTTCGGCGATCAGTTTTAACAAGCGTGCCCTTCGCAAGTCGACCGGCGCAGTGGTTGTGTTGGCCGTAATGGCGGTTTTCCTGGCGTTGCGAGCCAACTTTCGCAACACGTTAGGTTCCCAACGGGTAGACGCAGCAACCACTTCGCCGACCCGTCGAGTTTCTGGTGACTCGCAACTGGGGTTGGCAACTGCCAGGACGGTCAGCGAAGACAAACGTGGCGCAACCAGTCATCTTGAGATCACCGACAACTCGGTCAAGGACTCCCTCCACGAGCTCACTAAGTACGAGATTGCCACCTTGCAACGCGCCGCAGACTACGGTGACGACGATGCCGCGTTCCAGCTAGGAATGGCCTATGAGACCGGATACTATCTCCATCAAAACTGTTCCAGGGCGGCGCACTGGGTCAAGGTGGCGGCAGAAGCGGGGAATCCAGCGGCCGCCTACAATCTGGGATTGCGCTATCGCGACGGAGACGGACTACCGGCCGACCCTTCGGCCGCCGAGCATTGGCTCCAAGTAGCTTTCCATCAGAAGTATCCAGCGGCTGGTGGGCACTAGCAATCGCAGCGTTAGGACCTATGCCCACCAACGTTAGGTCAGGTTGAACTTCCCATCGGACGCCGAGTTTCAGCCTCTCCTGAGAGGCACCCAATCAACCACCCTTAACCTAGCAGCAATCGTCCTTTCGCCAGCGATGTCATCCGTGATATAACCTGCGCTGAGCAGCAACAAAGCTATTAAGCTCCGCCCAGGAGATCTGTTACGACTGGCTTTCGTACGTAAAGACGGCCAGGACGGAGGTTTTGTGTCCGAAGCACGTACCGGGAAAAGATTCCCGCTAGAGCTGCCGATAAAGATTCATAAGCAGGATACAGGCGGCGAGTCGACCGGGGTGACTGGAAATCTGAGCGCTGCGGGCGTGTACATTCGCGCCGACGCCGAGCTGGATGTAGGTTCGTCTGTGGAGTTCGAAATCGCTCTCCCCCCTGAGATGACTGGAGCCAAAGAGAACGTCGTTATACAGTGTCGGGGCCGTGTGGTTCGCACGGACGAACCGGCCGGCGGGAGTAAATCGCCAGATGCCCGCGGTGTGGCCTGCGTGATCGACTCCTATGAATTCGTGCGCAACACGTAGCGGGGAGCCGGACGCGATGCTGAAATTAATTCTGGCCGACAATCAAGCAATCTTTCGCGCGGGAATCGCCAAGGTTCTCGCGGTAGAAGACGAGATGCGCGTCGTGGCACAAGCTCAGACTGCCGAGCAGATGATGATGGCGCTCGACAAGTTTCGTGCCGCTGTCCTGATCGTTGCCGCCGAAATTTACTCCGACTTTAATGCGATCGTTCAAGCGGCGAGCCGGGCTCAGACCAAGGTGGTGGTCCTGGAAGATACCGGTGAGACCGCCCAGCACTATATGAACAATGGCGCCAGCGGGGTTGTCTACCGCAACGTTACCAGTTCGGCTCTTGTGGACTGCGTCCGCAAGGTCGCACGTGGTGAAAACTGGGTGCAGGACATCCGAGTGCCCAGCGAACCGATCGAGAAGGATATGGTGGGGTTGCGCGTTCGCGATCGCCTGACTGCCAAGGAACTCCGCATCGTGACCCTCATCGTTCAGGGCTATAAAAATAAGGAAATCGCCGCTCAACTGGGCACCACCGAGCAGGTAATCAAAAACTATCTGCGCAACTTGTACGACAAAATTGGCGTGTCCGACCGGTTGGAATTGGCATTGTTCACTATCCACCATCGGATTCTAAATGAGGCTGCAGCAGCCACAACTGCCGATATCCGGACGCCGACCGCTGCTGCCGGCGCTTCGTCGTAAACAGATCGAGTGGATAATCGGGATGGGGAACAGTCACGCGTCCTCTCCTCCCACACCATTCGAGATGGGAGTCCGCATCCTTCGTTCAGGGATTGAGCCAGCTGCGAATAGCCGGCGTTCTTACATTTCAAAAGAGAAACGATGTAGTCCCCTCTCACACCCCGGCGAAGCATCTACCTGCGTTCCGAAGCCGAAACAATATTGGCTTTTCTGCCCTCTCGCACCTCCTGAGAGCGCACCCCATACTTATCCATTGTTCCGCTTTTGGGGGAGAACCATCCGCGGCCTTCGATCATCGCTCCCGGCTTGGCCTCTCTATGAGGAACCAGAGACTAGCCGTCATGAGGAACAGGGACTAGCCTTCCGACAGAGTTCCGAATGAGCGCGCCCTCGAGCATGATTCGCCAACTTCGGGATCAGGCTATCGCGTCGAACTGCCGGCACAGAACCCGGCACAATCAGCGAGGAATTTTGGACAAACAAAGCACAGGCCACAAAAAAAGGTGGCCTTTTTCTTCGTGCTTTGTTGAAGGCGACTGGAGACTGCTATTTCGGCGGTTGCGGGTTATCTTGCCCACTCGAGCCCCGTGTTCCCTGAGTGGCACCCTGCTGTTGCCGCGCCCGCTCCTGCATGTCAGCAAGTTTCTTCTGCTGTTCAGGAGTGAGCACTGCCTGGATTTTGGGAAATTCTGTCTGCTTGATCTGACGGACTTTTTCCACCTTCTGATCCATAGTCAGCGTGCTGTCGTTCCGCACCGCCTCGATCTGGCTCATCTCTTCCTGGATGATCGGTTGCAGCTGCGCTTTTTGAGCGTCAGTCAGCTGCAATTCATCCTCGACAGAGCGAGGGCCGGACGCTGGTCCTTGTGGGGCTGTAGAGGAAGCCCCACCCTGTGCTCCGGGGGCGGTTTGCGATGAATTCGGTGGTGAACTCTGGGGTGCGCTGCCGGCCTGAGATCCTGTTTGGCTTTGCGGGCTCATTGGCGACGACGAACTCGGAGATTGCGTGGGCGCAGAGGAACCAGAAGGTGAGCTCTCGACCTGAGATCCTGTCTGTCCTTGCGTGCTGGGTTCGGCTTGGGAATTTGTGCTAGAACTCTGCGCCGTAGCCACGCCGACTGCCAGCGCTATCAGAAATACCAGTCCTGGGAACAGGTAGCGATATCGCATGTTGCTCCTCCCGGAAAAAGTGAAATTTACACTCTCCTGCGATCGCCGCTTGGGCCAGAACTCGGCGCCCCACAGGTGTTCATGGTCAGATGAAACTGGGCCTCCGGCGGTTGGTCGGCAAAACATTTTTGCAGCAACCCACAAAAACCTAGAGCCGGAAGCACTTGCGGCAGGCGATTTGAAAATACTTAGTCGTTGGTTTTTCGCCCCAGGTTGTGGGCCAGCCTGAAAATCTTAGATGATCTTTTCTCCCACCGATTTGGCCTGAGTGAACAGGTACAGGTAGTCTGGTCCGCCGGACTTCGAGTCGGTTCCTGACATGTTGAACCCGCCAAAGGGATGCCCTCCGACCATTGCCCCGGTGCACTTGCGATTGATGTAGAGATTGCCCACGTGGAAGTCGCGGCAGGCGCGTTCAATTTTGTCTCGTGACTTGGTATAGACCGCACCGGTCAAGCCGAATTCTGTGTCGTTAGCAATTTCCATGGCGTGATCAAAGTTGCGAGCCTTGATCACTGCCAGTACAGGCCCGAAGATCTCTTCCTGCTCCAGCTTCGACTTCGGTTGAATATCGGCAATGACTGTGGGTTTGATGAAGTATCCTTCACCGGCTTCGCGTGCAGGCTCTCCCCCCGTAATCAGACGGCCATCTTTCTTACCGGCTTCGATATAACCGAGGATCGTCTTCATCGAGCCTTCGTTGATGACTGCACCCATATTGGGGTTGTCAACGGGATCGCCGATACTGATCTTTTCCACTCGTGCTTTCAGTTTTTCCAGGAACTTATCGTAGATGCGTTCATCAATAATTGCGCGTGAACATGCGGAGCATTTCTGTCCTTGGTATCCGAATGCGGATTGCGCTACCCCCTCCACAGCGGAGTCGAGATCTGCATCGGCGTCCACGATGATCGCGTCTTTGCCGCCCATCTCCAGAATGGTGCGTTTAATCCAGATCTGACCGGAAGTCGCATCGGCGGCAACCTTGTTGATGCGCAACCCGACTTCGCGCGAGCCAGTAAAGGCAACGTAGCGTGTCTTGGGATGAGCAACCACGGCATCGCCAAAACTGGCGCCGGCGCCGGGACAAAAATTCACGACGCCCTCTGGCATTCCGGCTTCTTCCAGCAACTCCACGAATTTTGCCGCGACGGTGGGTGAGTCGCTGGAGGGCTTCAGAATTACGGTGTTTCCGCTCACGATCGAGGCCAGAGTCATGCCACCCATAATGGCCGCGGGAAAATTCCATGGCGGGATGACGGCGCCCACTCCCAGTGGAATGTAGAAAAGGTGGTCGCGCTCTCCCGGCAGCTGCACTGGAGCCGTGACCCTCGACAGCCGCAAGGCCTCGCGGCTGTAGAACTCACAAAAGTCAATCAGTTCCGCGATGTCGCCATCGGCCTCCGCCCAATTCTTCGAGACCTCAAAAATCAGCCAGGCCATGAACTCGAACTTGCGCGCGCGCAGCAGGTCGCCCACGCGAAACACCAATCGAGCGCGTTCCTCGACTGAAGCACGGCTCCAACTGTGAAAGGCTCCCTGCGCAGCTTCCATCGCAAGTTCCACGTGTTCTTTGCCGGCCTTCTGATGAACACCTACTACTTGGGTTGGCCGAGCGGGATTCAGCGACTTGATCTTCTCCTGGGTTTTGACGCGGCGACCCCCGATGATCAAGTCATATTCGCGCCCCAGCTGCCCGCGAACTTTCTCAATCGCGCTGCGCATCTTACGCACATTTTCTTCCTTGCTGAAATCGACCATCGGCTCATTGACGAACGGCCCTTCATGCAGGCGGGTCTGAGAACCGACAGGAGCTTCTACGGTTGCCATACAATTGCACCTCGGAAAAGAGATCTGGAAACTACCGGGACGACTGTAAAAACATTAATTCTAACTCGAGGAGTTACTTAAATAACAGCCTGGGACAAACCGTCCGCGCGCAGCGACACCCGCACCACACACAATCATTGCTGAGCGATAAAATCGGCCACGGCGGTTCGACCGTGGACCCATATGTGAGGTTGCAGGCGGCATGGCAGCATTTCAGAAAAACCCCAGGCCCCTCTCTTCGCTGGGGATGGGAAGCAGAACGGAATGCAAAGCAAGACCTAACGACTAGAATATCCGCTATCCCAAACGCACGCTGTTCAGCATTTTCTCGAACGTGGGCCGCAGGCGATTGAAGTCTGATTCGGGTGCCACGAAAATCAGGTACAGAATCCCGCCCTGGGGGTGAGGCAATGTAACCAGCCAGTCGCGCTCGGGTACGGGTTGACCGTTGCGCCGCACGGGCGATTCACCTTTCAGCTCGACTGACCGGCCGTCCATACCGTTCACCGAGATGCTACTAACACTGCCGGCCGCCTTGACTTGGCTCGACTGCTCGAGATTCCGCAACAGATCGTGCGTCGCCTGGTCGAGATTGCCGGCCTTCTGCTCGGTCGCGGTGGCGATCACCACGCCATAAGCGATCGCGCCTTCCGATGCGCCCGCGGCGGGAGCGATGGTGACTCCATTTTCTCCAGCACCGGCTACCCAGTTATCGGGATATGAGATGCTCAACCCGCTTTGTTGAAATTGTCGGAAACTTCCGCTCGGCTGCACCTGCTGGAAGCTCACGTCGGCCAGGCTTGCGGGCATCGCTGCCTGGGCTCCGGACACATGCGCACCATTCTGCGCGTTTTGTCGCGCCCAAGTGCCGTCCTTGGCGCCGTTGGCAATTTCCTGGGCTGTGTAGGCTCTTACGTGGGCAGCCTGCTGCTTGGCTTGCATGAAGTTGGCATCGTTCACCTGATAATTCTTGGGAGGCCAGTCTGCGATTTGTTTTTCGACTGCTTCCACGCGATTTCCGGGATTCGGGTGATCGCTCAGCAATTGCGGGCCAGCTCCTCCCTGTAGTTCTAATTTATGAAAGAAGTCAGCCATGGCTTTCGGCGGGTAGCCGGCTTTGTACATGATTATGGCGCCCACCGCGTCAGCTTGTGCCTCGTCCTGGCGCGAATACCTCATGCTCCACAAGCCACCCGCCATCTGCATGCCCACGCCAGCGAGCGCCCCTCCAACTCCTCCCATCGACCCGACGATTTGTCCCAAACCCGAGAGAATGCTGGGCAGAGTGTTCTTATGCATTTGTTTGGCAGAGTGCTGCATGTAGACGTGGGACATTTCGTGCGCCATTACTCCCGCCAATTCCGACTCATTGTCAGCTGCGGTGATCGTGCCCACGTTAATGAAAATTGGCCCGCCGGGCAGCGCGAAGGCGTTGATCTCCTTCTGCTGGATAACATGAAACTGGTAGGGCCATGAGTACTGCGGGGGAATGACTTTGACTAATTTGCTCCCCAGTTGTTGTACATACTGCGTGATCGGACTGGAATCGGGGAGCAGCGGCATCTGTTTGTAAACCTCGGCAGCAGCTTGCAAGCCCAGCTGCTGCTGCTGTTCCCGGGATATGCCAACCTGTCCCGGTGGCGGCAGCTCCGGAGCTGACTTGACTGCCCACGACGAGGGGGGCGCGACCATCAGCAATGCCATGACGAGGGCAACTGTTCGGGCAGCTATTGTGCGTTGTGTCATATCACCTCTGCCTGAGGAATCGGGCTGGGAAGCTCTCGGAAGCGTAAGTGAGATGCCATGCCGATTTAGCAGGGATGTCCTGCCACCGGTCGAGGCTCTCGGTAAAGTATCGGACCAGACCAGGGAAGGAAGCAAGCGCCACAGTTACACGACGGCAAGAAAAGGGGGACACACCCAGATACGATCCCTATTCCTGAATCAGACCGGGAGCAAGACCGGTCCAGGGACCTGGTAGATACCTCGGAGGTTGGTGTCGTCGAGCGCACTGAGGCATGAGGAAAAACGGGTGAGTGTGTCGGACGGCGCAACCGAGGCTTACAGCAGAGAACTGGCTACGTTGGAAAATAGCGTGTTTGAGTTGCTGCCGATCAGCCGAACCATACCAACCAGATCACGAGAATCACCGCCACCATAATGGCGTATTCCGCGACATCCTGGCCGGCATCTTCCGACCACAAATTCCGAACCAGCCGGGTCATATGTATTCAGTCTGTTTTCCCCGGGTTGAGGCCCTCCGAGTCCGAGTCTGAGGACACCGGGAACTCTACTTATTTTCTCCCGCAAGGTGTGTCTGGGTGGATTGAAACAATTCTCAACCATCCTGAAGGCAACCAGCAATTGGTGACCAGGTGCACGATTGATGACAGCTAAAGCGGCAGAGAGCTCGCCTTAACTCGAAAGAGAGGGTGTCAAAAAGGTTATTGAGGCGGCGAGACAGGCATCTGCGGCTGCTGACCCTGTTGCTGCTGTCGCTGCTGCTGGATTTGTTGCTGGCGCTGCAATTCCTGCAGTAGCTGCTCAGGTGTCTTCACCTGCGGTTGCGGGTTTTCCTGGCCATCGGTGCCTTGATTGGCCTGGTCGGGAGCGCCTTCATCCGCCCCGTTGCCGTTATCTTGCTGCTGTGCCGCATTGTCGTCTTCTTCGCTGTCGGCCGCCGGCGCCTCGTCCGGCTGAGGGGGGACCGGGACCTGCTGATACACCGCCTGGCCTCCGCCATAGGGCTGTGGCTGAATTACCTGACCCGGATACTGCTGCATAGCCGGATTGGGCTGCACACCGGCCTGGGTTACAGGTGGGGTTTCGCCTCCAGTTCTAGGCGTGAGAATAACCTGGGCCACCGATGTAGGATTGGCATCAGACCCAATCATCACGTAGTTAAAGTGAGATCCGTTGAGCAGGGCAGCCAGAACATCTCGCGCCGGCCCGGGACCGAAGCGGCTGACCACGCGTTCGTTGGCGCCTGGGGGAATATCGATGGACGCACCCGTCTTACTCTTCACCGCCTGTAAGATGTCGCTGAGGGTGGAATTGGGAGCCACGATGCTCAGCTGCCCATCCTGGTAACTCACGGTCGGCGGACGTGCTGGCATTTGCTCGGGAGTGAGTGGAGGGGGTGCCGGTGTCGCGACCTGCTGGGGCTGAGGTTTGTCCGCGGGTTTAGCCTTGTGTTTCCGAGGTGGTGGAGTCGTCTGCGCCCAGACACTTGCACCCATAGCCAGGAACAGAACGATTAGGGTGATTGGCCTCAGAATTTGCTGCCGTAGGCGAAAACCAGAGGATAACATTGCCGCCATTTCCTCACAAAATTGTAGCATTGCCGGGATCGTTGACCGGCGGGATCCAGGGCGATATCAGGAACTTACCTGATGGACCTCTCGACTTTTGCCAGGGCATCGTACAATTATGGAGCCTGAGTAGGTCCTTCCTATTTATGAATGCGATAACAGAGTCAATCTTGCAAAAAATTCCGCTGCCGCAGCCGATTGTTGCGCTTGCCGTGGTCGCCCTAATCCTCTTTGCCAGGCCTACCAGGGCCCAGACCTGTTCCACGGCCTCCGAGATGGACGCCGCTACCCGGTCCGCTCTCGAGAATACAGGAAAGCGGCTGTTCGACATGGCCTCCAAAGGGGACGTCTTCAACCTCAAACAAAGCACCATTCCCAGCCTGGCCGCCAATTTCAGCGGAATCGAAACCGCAGTGATCGAAAACAAGGAGGCGTTTTCCGGGGCGCAAGCTACCGTACGTCCGCCATATCTGCTCAAGCTGGAAGGAAATCAGCCAGCCGCCCGAGCCGAATTCTTGTGCGGTGTCTTCGGTCCGCAGGGACAGACCGCCCACAGCGCCGTATTCGTGATCCCCAATCTCCCGCCGGGGACCTATGCTATCGTCATTCTGGATGTAACTGGCGGCTCGAAGGGTCCTCACACTCTTTCGTTTGTCCTCGAGCAGATTGGCAATGACTGGAAGCTGGGTGGGTTTTACGCCAAAGCGGCTCAAATATCAGGCCATGATGCCAACTGGTATATACAGCAGGCCGATCAATATAAGGCCAAAGGCGACGTCCATACTGCCTGGCTGTACTACCTGGAAGCGCGGGAGCTGATCGCGCCGGTACCATTCATGAGCACGCAGGAAACTGACCGCCTTTACGACACCATCCACAACAATCAACCTCGGGACGTGCCCGCCGATGGAAACACAGTTGATCTGGCAGCGGCTAATGGGAAGACGTACAAGCTGACGCAAATTTTCCCGGTCGTAGTCGGAAACGAACTCGATCTGGTCGTGAAGTATCAATACCCCGATGTTTCCAACACGGCGCAGACGTTTCAGGACAACATGGCGGTAATGAAGGCCCTGATCGCGAAGTATCCGGAATTCCGCAGCGCCTTCGGAGCAGTCGTTGCCCGCGCCGTGCAAGCCGACGGAAAAGACTACGGATCGCTGATGCCGGTAAAGGACATCAAGTAGTCGCTGGCAGTTAGCTGGCAATAGTTGCGACAGCGACTGTCCGGGTGAGCCGCCAGCCGGCTCACCAATCCGGTCCTTCTGCGTCGAATCTCCGAGGTTCTTGCGTGTTTCACCCCCGCTTCGCTTTATTGGCGCTGATGTTTGCTTTGTCCCCTCACTGGGGCGCTCCCCCTCAGTCTGGGAACGACGATTGGACACACTCTAATCCTGCCGACATGGGTCTCTCTCAAACCAAGCTGCGCGCCATGAGCGCGGCAGCGCGGTCGGAAGATTTTAAGAAAATCGGAAGCATTCTGATCGCGCGTCACGGAAAGCTCGTCTACGAGGATTATCTCGAAGGTGACGCCAACACTCTGCGCGATACCCGCTCTGCCACCAAGACCATCACCGATATCCTGGTCGGCATGGCGATCGACGAGGGCAAGCTGAGTGGAGTGAATGCCAAAGTGCTTTCCCTTTTGCCGGATCGCGCGCGGAGAGTTCAGAATGCGGATCCTCGTAAGTTCGCCATGACGATAGAGGATCTCCTTACCATGAGCTCGCCTCTGGAATGCGATGACTGGAACGATGCTTCCCGCGGCAACGAAGAACGCATGTACGTTGTGGAGGACTGGGCGCAGTTCATTCTGGATCTGCCAATTCGCGGACGAATGCATGTGGGCGAGGTTGTCGAACCGCCACCGTATGGACGATATTTCAGTTACTGCACCGGCGGAGTGTTCGTGCTTAGCGAGGTTCTGCAGAAGACCACCGGAGCGCGTGTGGATCATTACGCGCAGGAGAAATTGTTCTTGCCCCTGGGAATCACGAATGTCGAGTGGGTGTACTCGCCGCTGAATATTCCGCAGACCGGTGGCGGGCTGAGGCTGAGCAGCCGCGATCTGCTGAAAATCGGTCAGCTCTACCAGAACGGTGGCCGCTGGCGGGAGCGACAGGTGGTGAGCGAAGCCTGGGTGCGCACTTCAACCCATCCGCATGCGCGTATCGACGAAACCACCGATTATGGTTACCTTTGGTGGCTTAAGACATTCCGGGCGGGCAGCAAGAGCTATCCAGCATTCTTCATGACCGGAAATGGCGGCAACAAGGTGGTTGCCATCCCGCAGCTGGATTTGGTGGCGGTGATCACCAGCACGAACTTCAACGCACCGGCCATGCACCAGCAAACCGACAAAATCCTGACCGACTACATTCTGGCTTCGGTAGAGCAATAAAATCGGTAGAGCAATAAAAGAAGCTCGCACTACGACCCACCAAGTACTTGCTCTTTAAACGTGCACTGCTTCGGATCTTTATCCTGCCGAATCCCGAGAAAAACAGGCGCCCGCAGCTTGAGTCCACCTTCGAGGGTTTCATGCGTCCACTCGGTGAAGCGGATGGTGGCAACCAATTCCGGTTTTACCCAGTGCGTTTTTCGGCCGGCGTCCACCGGCCCGCCAAACGGATTCGTCTTAGTCTCCACCTGTTGCAGCAATTTCCAGACTGCAGCCAGCATCTTGCGATCGAATCCGGTGCCCGCCTGCCCGACGTGAATCAGTTGACCCTTCTCGTTATAAAGTCCGAGGACCAGGGATCCAAAGTATTCGCGGCTGCCCTCCGGCTCGGTATAGCCTGCAATGATGGCCTCGATTTCCTTGGTGATTTTGATCTTCAGCCACTGGCGGGTGCGTTTCTCTTCATAATAGCTATTTCGCTGCTTGGCTACGATGCCCTCAAGCCCCCGCTGGCGCGCGACCTGAAACAAAGCTGTGCCTTTGCCCACCTGGTGATCGGAAAAGCGCAGAGTGTCTCCAGCCATGACAATCCCCTCGAGCAGCCGCTTCCGCTCTTCCAGTTCGACTCGGTGCAGGTCATAGCCATCGAGGTAGATGAGATCGAACGCATAATAAAGGATGGGGACATCAGTTTGCCCTAGCGCCTGGAAACGGCCGTGGCGAATGCCTGTGCGCTGCTGCATCGAGCTGAACGACGGCCGGCCCTCTTCATCAACGGCTACCACTTCACCATCAATCACGGCATCTCTAGCACGTATGTAACCAGGCAGGTCGCCCAATTCGGAGAACTGCGCCGTCATGTCGTTGTGATTGCGCGATACGAGCCGCACCTTTCCGTCGTGGATGAAGGCCACGGAGCGGTACCCGTCCCATTTGATCTCGTACAGCCACCCGTC
>JBPYDQ010000754.1:0-2892 GCA_051986135.1 Terriglobales bacterium
GGCGACAATGCTTATGACTCCGACAAATTGGATAGCGAGTTCGCCAATACGACTGAGGCATTTATGAGATGGGTTGTAGCCCCCTTATTTATGGAATGACGGTCGAGTGTGCGAGCACAACCCTGGAGATCAGAGTGCCATCTCAAAGCTGTTGAGAATTGCTTTATGCGGCCGAGAGGAATTATTTGCAGTCGCCCTCCCAGTTACCGCTCCCCGTTGGCATGCGGGCGTTAGCCTGTGTTGCCACTGCGCTGGACCTTCTGCCGAGGCTCAATACTAAGCACGTCGCGATTGAGACATCGTTCCTTACTGGAGGGGTATGACCGTTCGAGTTGTTGTAGAGAAATTATTGAGGGGGCAGATCGTTTGCTTGAGTGCTCTGATATTCGTGCCCATGGTTCTGGCGCAGACAGCGGGTTCAGGATCAATTTCGGGAACGGTAACGGACTCCTCGGGCGCGGTGGTTCCGAACGCAACGGTCACGATTCGCAATCCGGTGAGCGGTTTTGAGCGGACGACAAACACCGACAGCTCAGGCGCATTCAACATCCCCAACGTACCTTTTAACCCCTACCATCTCACTGTAACCGCATCCGGGTTTGCTTCCTATGCCAAAGATGTCGAAGTGCGCTCGTTGCTCCCTCTGCAATTGCCGATCACTTTACAAGTGGCCGCGGCCACTACCACGGTCACAGTCGAGGCGCGCGACTTAATCGAGGCGCAACCTACCTTTCACACCGATATCGACCGTGGTTTGTTCAACAAGATGCCGCTGGAGAGCCAGTCTTCATCCGTCAGTTCGCTGGTGACGCTAGCGTCGCCAGGTATCGCCGCCGATTCTAACGGCCTCTTCCATGGGTTGGGCGACCACGCATCGAACTCGTTCTCCCTCGATGGCCAGCCCATCACCGACCAGCAGAGCAAAGTCTTCTCCAACCAGATTCCTCTCGACTCGATACAGTCGCTTGAAGTCATTTCCGGCGCTCCTCCGGCCGAATATGGAGACAAGACCAGTTTGATCATTAACGTGACCACGCGCTCCGGCCTTGGCGTAACCACGCCGCATGGAAGCGTCACGGGCGAGTACGGGACGTTCGGAAGCAGCAGCGGAAGTTTTGACCTCGCCTACGGGGGGGAGAAGTGGGGCAACTTCATCGCAGTAGACGCCCTTAATACCGGCCGCTTTCTTGACCCACCCGAGTTCACGGTCATGCATGCCAAGGGCAATTTGCAGAACGTCTTCGACCGCTTCGACTATCAGTTTTCAGACAAGGACTCGCTTCGTCTTAATCTGGCGTTTACCAGGTCCTGGTTCCAAACACCGAATTCGTTCGATCAACTCAATATAGGCGTAGTCGGCCCAAATGGAATCCTTGTCGGCCCCGCAGACCAGCGCTCTAAGATTCTCACGTTCAACGTTGCGCCCACCTGGACGCACCTTGTCAGCGCTACAACTGCTCTCACACTCAACGCCTTTCTACGTCGCGATCAGTACAACTATTACCCCAGCGCGAACCCGTTTGCCGATTTCGGACCGACGCAGCAGGAGACGGTGTCCCAGAACCGCAAGCTCACCAACGCCGGAGCCATTGCCTCTGTTTCCTACGTCAAGGGGATGCACAACGTGAAGGCGGGCGCGATGTATGAGCAGACTTTCTTGACCGAGGATTTCAGCCTGGGCATCGTGGATCCCACCTTGAATGCTCCGTGCCTCGATTCCGCGGGTAACCCGGTGCCCGGGTTCACCGATCCGTCCCAATGCGCAGCCGCCGAGCTTCGGCCCAACGTGGCCGGCAACCCCGCGGCTGTCTCACCGTACCAGCCTTTCCTGACCTGCTTCGATCTGACGCGTCCGTTTCCTGCGCCGATTTCGAACTGCGCTACTCCCACAAGCACCAACTTTATTTTCAACGGCCACACTGATGTAAAAGAGCTCGCGCTCTACGTCCAGGACAGCATCACCTGGAAGAACTGGTCCTTCAATGTGGGGATTCGCGGCGACCTTTACAACGGACTGAGCATTGCGCGCCAAGCTGAACCGCGCGTCGGCATTGCCTACAACATCAAGAAGACCGCTACGGTTCTGCGTGTTTCCTATGCGCGGACCCTGGAAACCCCTTTTAACGAAAACCTGGTTCTCTCCAGCACCGGATGCGATTTCCCCGTGATTGCGGCGCTCATTCCATGTGTGCCAGCGCCGCTCAATCCGGGGTTCCGCAACGAGTTTCACGCCGGCCTGCAGCAGGCTTTTGGAAAGTACTTTGTTATTGACGGCGACTATCTCTGGAAGTACACGCATAACGGCTATGACTTCAGCGTGCTCGGCAGCACCCCAATTACATTTCCCATCGAATGGCACAATTCCAAGATCACCGGATTCGCGATCCGAGGAAGCCTGCCGAATTTCCACGGCCTGACGGCATTTGTGACTCTGTCCAGCGTCGCTGCCAGATTCTTTACGCCTCAAAATGGCGGTTTGGGTGTCGTTCCTATTCCTGCGGGTGTGGCCAGCACGTTTATCCCTTTCCGGATTGATCACGACGAGCTCTTCAATCAGACGACGCACCTGCAATATCAACCCTGGCAACGGGGACCGTGGCTTGGCTTTAACTGGCGCTATGACAGCGGCTTAGTCGCTGGAGCGGTGCCTTGCTTCGGGGTAGGCCCACAGAATACCTGCCCTCAGTCAACCTTTCTCAACGGACAACCAGCCATTGATCTTTCGAGCCTGACTGCCGATCAACAATTTCAGGCCGGACTCTTCTGTGGGACCGCACGTGCGACTCCGACCACGCCGTTACCTTCTCCATGCCTCGCGTCCGAATTCGGTTCGACTCTGGTACAGGTGCCCGCGCCTGGGACAGAAAACGCCGACAAGAACCCACCACGGAT
>JBPYDQ010000755.1:0-3942 GCA_051986135.1 Terriglobales bacterium
GCTGATTGCTGACATCTCCTTACCGATCATTTTGCTTAGGAGGAACAATGCCCCCAAGAGGAGTTAAAAGCGCGAAACGGAAACGGCAATACGAGCAGATCAAGCAGTCTTACAGGAAGCGCGGACAATCGCGCCGCGCCGAAGAGATTGCGGCCCGCACGGTAAACAAGGAGCGCCGAGAAGCCGGCCAGACAAAAACTTCCAAGAAGAGTAACTCGAGACACAGGAGCACCTCGCGAAAACGCACCAGTGCGCGTTCACGACGGCGTTCCCGGTCCTAGAGAAGCTGGATTAGGATTAGCTGAGAGGCCTTTTCGCGGTCTGATGTTCTGTTCTCTCGTTGACGGGTTTTGTTGAATCCAGCAATCGCAGGGAGGGTGTGTTTGTCGTTCGGAAGCACGGCGCGGACGCCGAGGAATGCCTTTGCTTGCGCTACCGAAAAAACAATCACAAGCACATCCTCGATGCCACCGTGAGAACAGAGAGACGGCGAGATTTCTTATCAGGAGCGCCGCAGGCCGCTTCATCACAACCGGCGATTACCGGTAGGATCCCATAGCGTCGCGTCTGCCAGGGCTTTAGAGATGCGATGAACAGTGGCCGGATTCCACGGGACTGCCCAGGTCCAGCAGGCTTACATCGTGGTGCGTGATGCGAGATCACGACAGGCTTCTTCCTGAGCTGGTTGCTTTGGAACGATCGGAAACCCAATCTTCTGCAATTGCGATCGAAGTTGCACCACCGATTCAAAATGGACCGCCCGGATTCCAAGAGCGTCAGCGGCCATAACGTTGACTTCGCGATCGTCGATGAACAACGTTTCCTGAGGTAGGGTTTCCAGACCTGCCAAACAATACTCATAGATCGTTGCTTCCGGCTTGGCCAACTTGACCTCATGCGAAAAGACGGCAACGTCGATGTGCTTGATCCAATCAATCTCTCCACGGACTTTGGCGACCATGTCAACGTGCATATTGGACAATAGTGCCGTCTTGAAGCCGGCTAGGTGAACGGACTCCAGCCACTTGACCATTGCTGGGTTCAAATCACTCCACATCTCAACGTCCCAGGCCCGAAGGCGCGGGATCTGATTTGCGCTGAGGCTGATTCCAGGCTGATCCGCAAAGGCAAACCAATACCGCTCGGGTGTAAGATCGCCCCGGTCATAAGCACGCCGGTTCTTTTCGTAAAGGGTTGCAAATTCGTCTGCACTGATCCTAAACAGATTTGCCATGCGGAGAAGCTGCTCCTGCTTGGGGCAAAGGCAGAGAACTTCGCCGTAGTCGAGAATGACGGCTTTGATGCGAGGAATGGACGTTGTCATCATTTCTCCTCTTGGGTCATTTTTAGCGAAGGTGCTTATTGCGTCCAATGAATTAATTTAAGCCATTTGATAATCCAGGGTTATGGAACTGGAAGGCCTGCTTCGCTCGTTTGTGGCCTGAAAAGTGAACTACACGGTCGCAAGGCGTCCGAGCCGATATAGCGCAGCGAGCACGAGACACAACGACTGATTTCATATTCTTCGATGCCGAGTGTATGCACAACAAGCTAATGCGAGATTGCCACTAGAAGCCTACGTAACCCCAGTGCAAGACGCCAGGCGTTTAATTCGCGGCGCTATGAATCACTTTTAAAAGCGGCAGGCAGAGTAACCGGGGTAGGCGGCGCAATCGTCGAAGGCGGCCCGGCTCATCGTAGGGGCTTCCCAAGTGGCACTCGTCGGTGTTGGCAGGGTCGCCGCCATACATGTGAGCCGACTGCCCGCACAGCTCTGCCGCCAACTCAGGTTCCAGGCAACCGATGCTGACGCGAACCCAAGCGTGCAGGTAGCCACGAACTCCGGTCGAAGTCCCGGTTAGCGCAACTTTCTGTCGACTACCACCTCGATCATCGTTGCGGTTCACCGTTGTCGATCGAGTCCCTCGAGCCGTGACCGTGAACGTACAGAGATCGTGCATTTAGCTCCAACAGCGATACCCGTACCACGATTCGTTTGCTGGCCCGCTAACCAGTCATTGGCAGCCCTGAGCGCACTTCCCCCAGCAAAGAGCCGGTAGTTTCAAACCGCAATCTCGACGAATAGCCTGCCGAGATCGTAAGCCAATCAAAGATCACAGATCCGTGCCTTTCCGCCAATCAACTCAAAGAGGTTCTCCCTTTCCTGAAGGTGGACCCGCTGAGCGCCGAACTCACCGACGCAATTTCAGAAAACTGCAGTTACCTTCTGGAATCCGACTGCGAGACGCTCCAGATCGATTGTACCGGTTTCACACTCTGCACCGCTTTCTTCTGAAGCTCGGGCGCTGCCTTGACACTCTGCATGGTCGCGGGATTATGAATCCATGCGATCCCCTTGTCGGCGGCTGCACCATGGAGTTCGGGATGGAGATAGAAACCCCGTTCGCGGGCGTTCTTCTCTTCCTCCACCACAAGCGGATGTGCCTTGGCGTAGGCGTCTTGGCGCACACCTGCAACTTGCCAGGAAACTTTCACATTCGGCGCATTCGTGCGAATTGCGAACTGGCGGTTCTGAATCTCGTGGGCCACTATCGCCTGCGCGAACTGCCCAATTACCGTTAACTGGTAGCGGAAATCGGTGTTGAGGGCCTCGAACCATTCTGGCAACTGCACCGTGGCTTCGCCTTGAGCGTCCGTGGTGACATTGCCGGTATAGATGTTCATCATCTCGGACGACTCCACAGAGGCGTGGTAAAGATACTTGTTGGCTGGATCGAGGGGGTGGTCGATTCTGAAGTCTTTTACACCGGCAAAGATTTCACCCACGACGGCGAGTTGGCCCTGGATAGTGACGTCCCCGCCTGGGGTGATCGACATCGTTTGGCGTAGGCCCGAATTCGGATTTCCACTCGTGTTCGCCTCAAAAGCAATCGAGTCTGTGAAGCCGCCTACGTCGAAAGCCACCATTCGTGCGGCGGGATTGTAGGTTCCGGAGGAGGCTGGCGGATATGTGTTGAAGTCGAGCGAAACTTGTCCACTGCCACCCTTGTTAGTCAGGGTCACAGTCGGCCCTAATCCCCCGGGGACGTTCGCGTCCACATCAAGCTTTGAGATTGGAGCAGTGGTGCCGATGCCGACGCTCGTGTCGACAATTGAGTTATTCACGCCGTTTATGGCGCCCAGCACCAGTGAATTGCTCTGATCTACTTCGGCGAGGGTTCCTATGGCGGTGGCGTTGAGAAGGTTGCTTTTTCCGGGGACAGCGTTCGCACCGACGAAAGTGCCGCCGCTGCCGGGGTCGCCGAGGTCGACGCTCCTCCCAGCCAAATATCCCAGCCCTGTGTTGTGGTCGCCGAACCTGGTAGTGTCGAGGGCCCCGGCCCCGTAAGCGGTGTTTGCAGGGCCGGTGGTGTTGACCGCGAGCGCAGAGACCCCAGTGGCAGTATTGACCTGACCCGACGTATTTAAGCCAAGCGCTCCGTCACCGATAGCCGTGTTGAAGTCGCCGGTTGTGGTCAGGTTGCCGGAAAAGCCGAGGAAGGCATTTCCCGTGCTTAAGGACCCAAAGGCGAACGGATTACTGCCGATGTTATAGGTACGGGCACTGACTGCGCCGGTTGCACTGACGTTTCCCTTTACAGTCGCGCTTCCCCTTACATTCGCGGTGCCGTTTACATCCAGGTCCGCTGTAGGGGTGATCGTGTCGATGCCGATCTTGAAGGAGCCCGACTGAAATACTGCCGAATTGCCGATGGTCGTTGCTCCGGTGAATTTGGGCAAGAATCCCGTTGTCCCGCTCCCGCTGATGCTGCCGGGGGCAAGACCACTTGTTTTGCTTACTCGCCCAGCCGAGGAGGTCGCGCCTCTCCCGACGACACTGGATGGCGCTAGAACAAATGCCGAGACTGGTAAGCCACCCACAGTCTGTGCATCCCCTGCTTTCATCGCATAGGGCACACTTAACAACATGACTCGAGGTTG
>JBPYDQ010000756.1:0-3403 GCA_051986135.1 Terriglobales bacterium
ACGGAGCACGAAAATAATGCCCGCGAGGCAAGCCCGGTCTGTCAGACGCGGTCGCCCACCTTGCGGCTTGGGCGACGGAATTGGCAGAAGAGGTTCGATCAACTTCCACAACGCATCAGGAACGAGCGCGCCAACATGTGAAGGTGCCCCCAACAGCAATAGAATGCCGAAGTGCTGCCGCTCTACTAGGGGTTTTGTTACAGGCTCTAAATTCACTGAGGCCAGTAAGGTTGTATCTTCTTTGGGTGTCCCCGGAGTTGGCAGGCGCCGGAAATCCGGTTTCTCGTCGCACGCGCTTGAAATAGATAGGGGTTTGAGATCACCGGCTGTGTAAGTTTTTGGAGCCAGAGGACTCGAAAGCTGGCATTACTTCGACCATCCAAAGGACTTGCTGATCTTAATTGTGAATCCGCTGCGATCATTCAGTTGGTGTAGGTTAAGCATGTAGCGGTAACCCACATCAAGAGCCGCGCTTGGTACAAAGTACCAACGCACGCCCCCGACCACGTCGACCGGATTGCTAGGGCCGCGCGATGTATTTTCGGTATCTATTCCATCCAGCCCAAATCCGTGGCCTTCCTGACCCAATACACAAGTAAACTCGGCGGGAAACTGCAGACGGTGCTGAGCACGAAAAATGAAGCCTTGCCCGAAGATAATTTGATCGCCCGGTGTCATCAGCGTTTGCCCATTAATGTGTGGATTGCGTGTGACCAGGTAGGTAACGTTGTTTGCCAGAAGGATTTCCTGGCCAAGTGTCTTGCTCAATCCCAGGGCGAAAGAAAAGTTGAGTGTCCCGGACTGGGCCCCGAACTTGGCAAGTTCGGTCGCTGAACTCTCGGTGGGAATCACCAGAGAGAATCGCATGGAGACACTCAATGGATCATCGCGAGTCTCTGACCAGAAATTAGCTTTAACCCCGACGGTGACCGGTCCCCAATCAGACTTGTTATAGGCCGCGAAAGGAGCATATACGACGTAGCCGGCAGCCGGACCTTTCCAAGTATTGCTGATGGGGCCGGGATTCACTCCGCAGTAAATCGGGGCGTCAAAGACGTCATGAGGACAGCCTGCAGGTTGTCGCAGGCTTAGCTGAAGCGGCTCTCCAATATGCAAATGCCGGTAGGGCTCGAATGCGGCAAAAACGGTGATCTTATTCGTCAGACCTGTCGCGGCGTTGAACCCGGCACTCAGCATGGTGACGCTGCCTGGAGCGCTGCCGAACTTATTCGAGTAAGCGGAAATTGTGAATACGCCCTTCGGCAGCGTCTCAGCGGTTTCGACCGTATACAGACCTGGAGTACCGGTTATTGCCGGAACCGGCGCTACTTTGGCGAAACCTGATTCTGAGGCGCCGGCTTGCGCAGGCTCCGGTGATTGAGGAAGCGCGCTGGTCCGGTTGCTAGTGTCGGCTTCCTGCTCGGTTGCGGCATCGGCGGCTGACTCAACCGACTGGTCCAGGGCTGATGATTGCGCCATGGCTCCTGGGTGGTTCCCCGGCAGCTGCAGAAGAAACAGTGTCAACATTGCGCAAGCTAGCATCTGGAGACCTCCGATGATCGTGGCCATGGTGGTAGCGGAAGAAGCAACAACATCACCTGGAAGACCATTACTTAACTCGGCCAGCGACTATCTACGATGGAAGTGGCTCGTCAAACAGTTGAACAAAAAGACCCCACTTAGGTGCCGCATCTTCGATTAACTTACGCTTATTAGTTTACGGTCACTTGTCGTCCGAGCCTCGATTGGCTCGATTTACAGCCGGTTGGTTTTTCAACTTGAACCAGTGATATCCAAGGGTCAATTGAATGCCATTGGCGGACGGATTCCGCGGCGCTGTCCAGGCATTCGAAAGATGCCACAGATTCAACCCGATGTCGACGGAGTGCAGTCCATCGCGGAAGATCTGCCACCCCAACCCAATCTTGGGAACTACGTTGAAGTTAGAAGTTTGTCCGGGCGGTATATGCCTGTTCGTATACACCACACCTCCCGCAATTTCGAAATATGGGACCCCTCGGCCTCGCGGGCTGAAATTCCATCGGCCGACTATGGGATCGAATTCGACTCCGTAGGCCCTCTCGAAATTGAAGACAATGAAGAGCGGGATTACGTCAAAATCCCACTGCAGAGTTCCGCGCAGCCAACCCGGCCCATGGGGATAAGTCAAGACGCGGCCGAAACGTACTCCGCCCATCCAGATATTCGTGTTGAACGATGTCGTTCCATCGTGCTGGGCAACAACTCCCCCGGTCCAGAGTTCCCTATTCCGTGTCCCCTTGATTTGTGTCGCCGGCTGGAAGTCTTGGCTTAAGGAGAGGCGGGTAAAAAGTGTTGTCAACATCATCGCGCCGACTATGATCTCGAGAAACCATTCGGTCTCCGAATATCTAGCTGACCCGACCATAGGACCTTACGGCAAACAGACTAGGATGCTTGTGCACGGCTTTCCCGTTGCACTCTAGCCAGTCGGTAGGACACGCAAGCTCTGCGGTGACAAGAAGGTAGGTGGCGATTGGGCGAAGCCAAGCTTGTCACGTCTGGCTGCTCGAATACTCGGGAAACGCCACTCTCCGTCCCAATTGGAACAAAGCGCAATAATTTTGCCTGGTTCTCGAAATGGAACAAAAAAGGTCATTTTTTAATTGTGGCTATGTGTCGAAGCCGCAGTTGCCAAGAATGGACTTTCGGTTTTTTGCTAGAGTCCGCGAATGACCCTTGCCATCTCAGTCAATACAGGTTCAACGGCCTCAGCGGTTGGAACACCGCCCTGGGCCATGTCCCTGCTGCCTCCCCCGCGCCCGCCATAGCGGGTCAGCGACTTCTTAACAAGAGCCCCTAGATCGGTTGATTGTCCGGTAGATGCGGCGGCCACAACGGAGAGCTGGCGGGTTGTCCCGAGCAAAGCCACCACCTTGGGTTCTAGCCGAGTGAGTTTCTGTGCCAGCAGCTTGATGTAGGCGAGATCACGATCTTCAAACACACGCACGACCAACTTACCTCCGTTTACGACCGGTGCTTCGTTGAGCATGCGCCCGGCGTGCTGCTCTGCCAGTTCCTCCAGAAGTTGCTCGCCGTGGCGTCGAGCGGCCTGCGCCTCGTCCTGTGACTTGCGAATCTGCTGAGGCAAGTCCCAGATATGGGATGAGAACAAGCTTGCAGCTTCGGCGAGCGTGCTGTAGTCCCGTCGCGCAGTGTGGACGGCGCGCTGTCCGCAAACGAAGGCGACGCGCATTCCCTGCCGAACCTTCTCAATCTTACGCAACAGAATGCAGCCGACCTGACCGGTTTGGCGCACGTGCGTTCCGCCACAGGCCGAGAGGTCGAAGTCACGAATCTCGATGAGGCGCAATTGACCGCGCTCGGCGGGAGGCAACTTGCGCAGCTCAAGCTGGCGCGCCTC
>JBPYDQ010000757.1:0-2755 GCA_051986135.1 Terriglobales bacterium
TCCCGAGGACTCCCATCGTCTCGGCAATCGTCCGAGCGCGTGGAGTCGGAAGAGCGGAAGTAAACACGCTGACGAAATCGCGGCTTGCAAAGCAGGCGGGTCGACGTTTTCGCTCGACTAATTCACAACAACATCAAGCGGGCGGCATCTTCGCCGTGCCGCCCTCACCCTTGAAAACAAGCGAAGCGCAGCTTGGAAACTGCGCCGATTTTTTCATTAGCGGACTTTTTCTCGGACTGTTCTGAGCATTTGGCGAAGCGCGACCGCGACGTAGACCTCTGTGCATACTTTGCAATTCGGCTGGCCGTGCAGGAGACAGGCGGGAATTTTTTGGGTATCGATGCGAAAGAACTTCTTTCCTTCTGATTCTAGGTCACGCATTAGAGAGACAATTTCCAGGTCGGGACTATTGTGCTTCCCGAAAACCCCGTTGAGCCCATAGCAGATGTTATACCCGCAATTGAATCGAAGGCTTGAGCAGCAAAGGGCCATGCTTGAGTCTCTGAATTCATGTACGGGCCGGCAAGTGAAACGGTATGAACACAAATTGGCGAGGCCCACGCGGCAATGCGTAGCATGATGGATTCGGGCTCTTTCAGGCAGCCCGTCGCTCGTAGCGGTGATGCAGCCCACCGACCTGCGGAACGGCCACGACGTTCCCCATTTCCGGCGGCTGAATCGCTCGTGGCTCCGGCGCGTCCTTTCCCAACGAGAGATGCGTTCTCGATCGGTGGTAATACTCGAAGTACGATTGGAGCGTTCTTCGTAGCGAGTTTTCGTGGAACACGATCACATGATCGAGGCACTCCCGACGAACGGAGCCAATGACGCGCTCTACATAGGCTCTCTGCCAAGGCGCACACGGTGCCGACAGAACTTCGCAGATGCCCATGTCGCGCACCTGTTCTTGGAAATCATGGCCGAAGATCGCATCGCGGTCGCGCAGCAGGTAGCGGGGAAGCTCGGCAAAGGGAAAGGCCTCCCGGAGTTGCTGGGCTACCCATTCCGCGCTTGGGTGCGCGGTCACATTGAAGTGGAGAATGCGGCGTCGGTCATGGGCCAAAACGAGAAACACGTAAAGAACCTGGAAGCGGATCGTGGGGACGGAGAAGAAATCGATGGAGACCAGTTGCTGGAGATGATTTTCGAGGAATGTGCGCCAAGTTTGGGAAGGCGGTTTGTGGTGGCGCAGCACGTATCTGCTGACGCTGCTCTCAGCGACGTCGATGCCGAGTTTGAGCAGTTCGCCGTGGATGCGGGGTGCACCCCAGCTGGGATTCTCCCGGCACATCTTGCGGATCAGATGTCGGACTTCATGCGAAATGAGGGGGCGTCCGCGTCGGCCGCGGCGCACCTTCCAGGTCCAGAACAGGCGGAAGCCAGCGCGATGCCAAGATACGACCGTTTCCGGCCTGACGATGGCCAGCGTTGAGCGCCAGTCGCGCCAGAGGCGGGAGAGACCGATCCACAACAGGCGATCGCAGGGGGTTAATTTCGGGCGTCTTGCTGCGGATCTCTGGAGCACACCGATCTGGTGGCGCAGCGCCAGGTTCTCGAGCTCCAGGACGGCACGCGAACGCAGAATCGAAAGCAGAGCTGCGAGGAATGACCTGAGAATAAGCATCGGGGAGAATTATGAAGGAAGGATAACCCCTGCGCTCATTCATATTTCGAGGTTTTCGCGCGGCACAGGCGGAATTGTGATATAAGTTCGCCACTTACATAGTCGCTGCCACACCAAGCGGCTTCGCCTAAACTCTAAGCCCTGCGTGGACTAATGTTACCGAGCTACCACTACTCCTACCTTGTTGGCGTTGTGATTTTCTGGATTGCTTGGATTATCTTTGCTTTTCTCGGAAAAGCGTATCGGTCCCAGATGCGCTGGGGCACACTCATCGCTGCGCCAATGGCGCTCACGAGTCTCTTATTTGTTCCGCAGTATTGGACGCCTCCTTCGTTGTTTGATCTAGACCTCGAAATCAGGGTTGGGATCGAGGATTTTCTCTGGGCCGCAGCCGTAGGTGGCATCGCCGCAATCGTGGGAGAGATTTCGCTGGGAGAAAGACTCGCCGCGATACGAAAGTCGCGACACAAGCGTCACTACGCTCCGTTTTTCATAGCCGCTGTGGTTTTCCTGTGCCTCGAATTCGGACTGCATTGGAAAACGATGGCGAGCTCGATTGCCGCCCTAGCGGTGTGTGCGCTCGTGTTAGCGTATCTGCGGCACGACTTGATTCTGCTGATGCTCGTAAGTGCTGCGAGCTTTACGGTTCTGTATTTCGTACTTTTCCTGATGGTGCTTGCACTATATCCCGAGTTTGTTCGTCGTTACTACAACCTGCCAAATCTGCTGGGCATCTTTGTTCGCGGAGTCCCCATCGAAGAACTTCAGTTTGCGGCAACCGGAGGCGCTGTCTGGAGTGTCGCCTACGAGTACGTGCATGGGTATCGTCTCGAGAGCGCGGGTGTGATTTGACGTCGCCCTTCGCCGGAGTTGGAGCAGTTGTTGGGCGGAACACGATTGACAGGTTCGCGAACGTGCGTTGCATCAAGAATCTGTTCGCGAACCCTACGGACTTGCCTGATCGACAGAAAAAACAAGGCGTGAAGCGTGTCCTCCGCAATAATTCCGTACGGCTGTGCCCACCAGAAGACTCAAGGATTGCCTCAAGCAGAATTCATCCTGTAACAATGTTACGCCGCTTCACCGTATCCTGTTGATTTTAGAGTCGGTCGGAGTTTTCGGGAAGCACAG
>JBPYDQ010000758.1:0-14497 GCA_051986135.1 Terriglobales bacterium
CGGCACTGATTCCACTGGTGGACGAAGTTCTGGAGGAAGCTGGCGACCGCGGGGCCGTCGAGATGGTTTTCGGCATGAGCCATCGTGGGCGGCTCAATGCCTTGGTTCACGTCGCTCGCCGCGCTCCGGAAGAGGTTTTTGCCGGGTTTGAAGATGTCGATCCGCGCAGCGTTCTGGGAGGCGGTGATGTGAAATACCACATGGGCGCTACCGGTGAATATGTTACCCGCAGCGGAGCCCGCATCCATATCCACCTGGTTTCCAATCCCAGCCACCTCGAGGCGGTTGATCCCGTGACCGAAGGCCGGACTCGGGCCAAGCAGGACCGCGCCGGAGAAGGCGGCCAGCAGAAGTTCTTTCCCCTGATCGTGCACGGCGACGGCGCTTTTGCAGGCCAGGGTGTTTGGGCGGAAACCTTGAATTATGCCGACTTGCCAGGCTATACGGTCGGCGGCACCATTCACGTGATCGTCAACAATTTGATCGGTTTCACCACTACGCCCGGCGAATTGCATTCTGCTCGCTTTGCCGCCGATCTGGCCAAGCGGCAATCCGTGCCCATTTTCCACGTTAATGGCGAGGATGTGGATGCCGTGGTCCGCATAGCACATTTGGCCCTGCAGTATCGCTATACGTTTGGCAGCGATGTAGTCATCGATCTGATCGGTTATCGCCGCCATGGACATAGCGAAGTTGACGACCCCACCGTTACGCAGCCGTTGCTGTACAAGGCCATCAAGGAGCATCCGCCGCTCTGGGAAATCTACGCCCAGGACATTGGCAGCGACGACACGGAAAGCCGTGTCGCACAAGTGCGCGAGGAATTCGAAGCCGCACAGAAAAAAGCCAGCGCGCTGCGAAAAAAACCGACCCTACGTGAGCTGCCAGGCTACTGGAGTGCCTACAAAGGTGGGCGCCATAAGCCGGAGTACGAAATCAATACGGGAACGTCACTTGAGGAGCTTGAGACGATTGCCGAACGTTTAAGCGTCTATCCCGAGGGCTTTCACGTCCACCCGAAAGTTAAGAAATTACTCGAGCAGCGTGCGGAGATGGGCACTGGCAAGCGTCCAGTCGATTTTGGCATGGCTGAGGCGCTGGCATTTGGGACATTGGTAAAACAGGGCATCCCCATTCGCCTGAGTGGTCAAGACACCCGTCGCGGAACCTTTAACCAGAGGCATTCGGTTCTCGTGGACGTCGAAAACCAGCAGGAATACGTGCCGCTCCAGCATATCTCCCCCGACCAGGCACGCTCGAATATCTACAACTCGACTCTCTCGGAGGCAGGCGTTCTCGGATTTGAATACGGTTACAGCCGTGACTATCCCGAAGCGCTGGTCCTGTGGGAGGCACAGTTTGGAGATTTTGCCAACGTGGCTCAGGCCATCATCGACCAGTTCGTCAGCGCGGGGGAAGACAAGTGGAACCTGCTCTCGGGACTCGTGCTCCTGCTGCCGCATGGATACGAAGGACAGGGTCCGGAGCATTCCAGCGCGCGCATAGAACGATTCCTGCAACTTGCGGCCCGGGACAACTTTCAGATCTGTCAGCCCTCGACGGCGGCGCAGTACTTTCACCTCCTGCGCCGACAGGCCCTGCGTAATTGGCGCAAGCCGTTGGTTGTATTCACCCCCAAGAGCATGTTGCGTCATCCCGACGCCTCTTCGCCGATCGGTGACTTCACGGGCGAACGATTCCTCAACGTGTTGCCGGATCTCGAAGTCAAGAATGCACAGCGCATCTTAGTGTGCACGGGAAAAATTGGGCACGAGCTACAGATGGAACGAAAGAAACGCAAAGATCACTCGACTGCGATCATCTTTGTCGAGCAACTTTATCCGTTTCCCGAGGCGGAACTTTCGGCAGCCATCGAAGCGCATGCCACGGCGCGTGACATCGTTTGGGTACAGGAGGAGCCGGCAAACATGGGTGCCCTCTTCTATTCGTTGCCTCGGTTGCGAAAGATCGCCGGCGCGCGGCCGGTCTTCTCCGTGAAGCGCTCGGCCAGCGCCAGCCCGGCGACCGGATCAGCCAAGGCCCACGATGTCGAGCAGAAGACTCTGCTTACGCTGGCCTTCACAATCGGAGCGGCATAGGGCATTGACCCCCGGTGGGGTACCTGTCCGCTGTTGCTCGCGAGCCCGCCCCTGGCGAGGGCTAATCTTCATCTGCTTTCCCCTGCTCAGCTGGTAGAGGGCTCCATCCTTCGACCGAGCATTAACTCTGTATCCTTCCCCAGGCCGATAGATAGGCGCCCGTCAACAACAGCAATCCGGTCAGAAAAGCCCAAACCATCATCGTCACCGACAGGGCGAAGGGGCCGTAGACTTCCTGAAAATTCAGAGAGGGGAGGGCAAGAATGTAAAGGTACTTCAGAACCTCGGACAGCAGTCCCATCAGCATGGCTGCGGGTAACACGGCACGGGCTGGCACCTTGCCGTTCGGCAGCAGCCAGTAGATCAAAAAGAAAATCACCATTGTGGTGACAATGGCAACGATTTTCATGACCGCAAATCCCACGGCACGCACGACGAAGTTTGCGTGTCCATGGAGTGCTGATTCGAGTAGGTGGATGTTGCCGGCCGTGAGCCAAATGGAGAGAAGGGCCAATACGCCTGAGCTAAAGGCCAGTGCCAAGGACATGAGCTGATTCCCTAAGTAAGATCGATTCTTGGGGAAGCCCCAGATGCGGTTCAGCGCCACTTCCATCGGCAGGAACACGCCGGTCGAGGTCACTAGCAGGATGAGAAGCGATGCGATTTGTGCGCGGTCGCGCGCTCCAACCAGGGCATTCAGGTTGCGAATGACGAAATCCTGGCCTGCCGGCAAATAGTCGTGCAGGAGATCGACGACGACGTTGTTCATGGTTTTCGAGTGAAACACGCGCCGAATCAGCGTCATCAGCAACACGACAAAGGGGAAGAATGAAAGAATTGCGTTCGCCGCGACAGAAAAAGCGAACGTGTGTACCTCGGTCCGCATCAGGTATTTGATGCTGGACATCACGATCCCGCAAGAATCCTCGAGCTGGCTCGGCGGCGGTTCGGCGACGCGCGCGTCGCGGGCGGCTGGGAATGGGAAACTCTGAGGCACTCGATTCTGCCTATCGTACCAAACCGCAGGCGGGATGGTACGTGCGAAGGCCAACAGCTTTCGCGGCGGAAAATCAATTCACGGATAATTAAAGGAAGAGAGCGCCTGATGCAGGCGCTCTCGAACCGACAGTTGCAATTGGAGCTGGTTCTATCCGCCGAAATAGCCTTGCAGAACGCCGACTACCGAGCTGACGGTGCCGTCCGGACGAACCGCCCAGAGGCCACGGCATTCAGAATCGGTAGGACGCGTGGGGGAGCCAATCGAGGTATCGATGGGCGCTGCCTGACCATTGGCTTCGTGGCATTCGTTGTCAAACACCTCCCACATGAATGCGCCAGACAGACCGGCAGACTGTGCCGTGCTCAGAAGAGTCTTGGTCCGCCAAATAGCCTCGTTCGGTCTCTGATTTTCGTAGAGACCAAACTCGGAGATCAGGATGCGCTTTTTCCCCAGGCCCAAGGGATCCGGAGCGAACCGATTGATCGTGTTCAGGGCCTCGGTCATGGCAGCCTGCATGGAATTGGGATCGGTGCCCTGCAGGGTGGAATCGTAAGAGGAGTAGGTCACCATATCGGCGCCCACCTTAGGTACCACCGCGTTGACGACCCGGGTCAGACCGTTTTGGGCATAGTCCAGAACGCGATTCACTTCCACCGCGTTAAACACATTCACCCCGGAGGGGTTGCCGGCGTCTTGCCGGGCGCGCGTGACGCCCCGTTGGCGAGCAGAAAGCCATGTGATCATGTCATTGACCATGCCGCTCGATATGTTCTTGGTCGTATCGTAATTCTGCAATCCAATCCAATCGCCTTCCCAGTTCTTTAAGACGAAGGTCTTCCCGCTATTTGCATAGGTACGGAACAGGTAAGATGCCAGATTATAAAATTCGTCTTCTTCCGCTTGAGCCTTGCCGCTGGCGGCAAACCCAGCCACACCATCGCTATTGGCGAACGTGTAAGTAGTGAGGACGATAGTCTTGAAAGGCATCGAAAAAACCTTGGCGTAAGGCGCCGTTCGAGCCAGGTCAGAAAGCTGCGACGGGTTTTGCGCCGGCCACATGGGGGACCCCTTGTCCGGATAAGTGGTGCGGAAGTTCGGCGTCAAGTAAACGAAGATCGACTCCGAGCCGAGACTATGGATGCGCTCTGCGCCTTCTTGTAAGTAGTTCTCCTGAGTGAAACCGTAGTTGCCCGATGCGTGGGAGATACCAGCAGCGAAGAAATTCATGAAATTGGACTTCGCCGACACGGCGGTTCCGGAGCTGCTAGCCGAAGAGTTGCTGCCCGGGAGGGGCGGATTCTTGCTGGAACCAATATTGCCTCCGCCGCAGGCAACCGTGACGGTGAACGCTGCAAGCAGAGCGCATAGAGACGTATAGGATTTGTAAGACATACTCCTGCTTTCGCGGGAACCGACACACTGCGACAACCGACCTGCCCTGGCGCGAAGCCCGCTTAAATCAATTGGGTTTTATTTGCGTGGAAGCGACCGACGCGATCCGACGCCTAAGCAGCTACCCCCGGTTACATGGAACCGGGGGAATAACTACCGTTAACTTGTAATCAATATACCGTAAACCCTGTAGAAAAATGTCATCGGTAACGCAGAATTTCCCCAAGCAATGAACTTGTAAGTTGTTGAATTCAGGGTAGATGGAGTAAGTTGCCGGATAACTCCCATGAGGCGTTGGAGTTGCGCACAGCCGTGTGGCCATCCCCGCCTTCCTGGGGTCCCCTAGGTCGGTAAAAAAAATTCTTGGAAGTCCCCGACGGCTGGCCAGTAAATCCAGCGGCCCTTGATTTCGCTTTGTGCCACCCATCCTGAAAGTAGCTGAATGTTTGTGATCGTGGATGCCTGACATGTTCTCGGGAAATAGACAACCTGCCGGCCAAAACACGCCTGAGTTTCTGGAACGGGAGAATCCATATTCAGACCGTTCGGCTTTTAGGAAAGCAGGTTTCTGAGGTCCTCATTTCGCTGGTCACCGAGAGATTCGAGTGCGCAGTCGCCAGAATCCGGCGCTATATGCAAGGGGAAGAACGTGGCCGATCACCTCGCAAGCCGACCCCAGCCGGAACAGAACCAGATCTCTTTCTTCTCAGGCCTCCATGAGTGGATGGAAGCTCTTGGTCTCAGAGTCTTGCTGGGCTTTCGGTAAGTTAGGCCTCTGACCTTGTTGGCGGGCGGCTTGGTTGGACAGATTACTATCGCCAAATCTCATTCGAGCGAATCGGAACTCCTTGTGCCCATGGAGGATCGTTTCCAGGGCTGTGTGCGTGCGTCCTTACAGCGCTGTTCTGCTTCGTAGCCTTCGTAGCCAGTGAGACTGGTAGTCAGTGAGAATGGTGGATGAAAAAGTGCGACTTGTCCACGCTAGCAGGCACAGCCACATCGAAGAAGCCCACCATCATTTCGTTATAGGTTTGGTCTCCCCAGTGTACTGGGCTGTCGGGATCAGGATTGTGGGGATTGTTTCGGGAATTGTCGTACCATGCAATCGCCTGCAGCTTTGTTCCTGCCTTCAACAGCCGTGGCTCGGCAAGACGATAGCTCAGCTGCCAATAGAAGTCGTAGTTCACGCGGAGAAGCGTTTCGACCGTGCCATCCTCATGAACGACGTTGTACTCGAAGCGCTTGCCACACAAATGCATGTGGGGAAAGAAGCTGAGCAGCGTGGCGTCGTTCGGCAACTTGCCCTGTACCTCGACGCGATAATTGTCGGTGTTGGGTGGAATGGGAATTGTGTCGTGATCGTTGGCCAGTTGCAGGGTAAGAATCCGCTGTGCGGGTGGGGTTTTCGCGAAAACAAGTCCTACGCGGGTCCGGTCCGTTGCCGCATGGCCATTCGTCGTGTAATGCATCTGGAAGACCAGATCGGCATGGGCGGGGATGAATTTGGCCATGCCGTCGGGCCAGCGGTCCGGAGAACTGCCGGGAGCGTAAACAAGCAGCATGTCGCTGTCAGTTGAGTGCGCCTCGTGTCGAAGCCTTTCATCATGAAGGCTGGAGGCGGTGAATGGAACACCTATTGGCGCGCCCCGCAGCCAACTGGACTCCGGCTGACGGATGTAAATCACCGCGTGGTGCACATGATCGCGGCTCGCCGGACGCACCTCCGACATCTGTACCCATTTGCCCTCCGCAAAGTTGGTGGGAACGATCTCGTAGGTGTATTCGATATCTCCGGTGGCTGGAATAGCTACCGCTTTCGGCATAGCGATGATGTCGTCGGGGGGAGAGATGTTCCAGCCATCGGTCCAGTGAGGCGGCGGGGGAGCATCATTGGGATCTCCTTCGGGGGCACGGTCGTCGGCCCAGCGGCCGAGAATTTCTATTTCTGCTGGACTGAGCGAGGGGTCGTTCGAAAAGTTGCCGAAGTGCGGATCGGCGAACCAGGGGGGCATATTCCCGGATCGTGTCCGTTGCGCAATGGAGTTCGCCCATCGACGCGTTTCGTCATATCCCACCAATGGCATCGGCCCAATCTCGCCCGGACGGTGGCAGACCTGACAGTGCCGCTCGAGAATAGGCACCACATCCCTATAGAAAGTCGGTGCTGAACCAGCCGACTTTGGGGTTAACGAGCGGGCGAAAAGAAGTCCTGAGATTACGGCCAGAACGGCGCAATTGCGAAAAATGGTTGTTTGCCTCACCCGGGTAAACCCTCCCCATTCATACCGCAAAAGGCGCCGCACCGTCGAATCTCGAGCCGATATTCCGGAGATCAGGCGAGAAAGAGGTCACTGGCGGCCGGTTTTCGCGCGCCAGAAACGCCAGCCGACCTGTGGTGTTTTCCAGCTCGTAGATTTCCCTTCCGCCGGTTGTGCGGCCGTAGAAGAGGAAGTCGATCGAGTGGGTAACCGAGTGGCATCTGGCCGGCAAATGCCGTATCGCAGGCTTCCACTTGCAATTTTCGATTGCGGGCAATACACGTCTTGAGTGGCGCCACTCCCAATCCAGTTTGCCCAAGCAGGGGGAATGCGAGAAACCCGCCTCGTCGACCCATAATGGCGAATTCCTAGAGGACGCTGCGGGTCACCGGCTCGTGCCGTTCGGCATCAAAGCAGCCGATGCCGCCGAAAGAAGATCGGAAGAACGCCCCAATTCAGGGTCGTTTTCTCGGGACATTTTCGTCTTCTTCGGCGCAGAAATCGCAAGACACCGGCAATCTTGCGGCGTCTTCGGCGGTCAATAGGGCAACGGAGGTGGCGGACCGGTTCCACGGCAGCCAGGTACCCTTCCAGCGTGATAGCATTTTTGCAGCGGCAAAGGACTCTTTCGACTGTGTCGCTACTTTCAGCCATGCGATTCCTGTTCCTCTTCCCCTTGCTTGTTCCCGCAGTACTGATGGCAACAGACAAGAAGCCAGTCGCCAAAGAGGGCTGGCTGGAGATCCATTCGGCGCATTTCGACATCATCACCGATGCCGGAGAAAAACCAGGCCGTGAGGTTGCTTTACGCCTGGAGCAGATGCGCAAAGTGTTCGGCGAACTGATCATGCGCGATAAGCTGAAAATGCCGGTGCCACTAGAGGTGCTGGCGCTGAAAAGCGATGCTGATTATGAGCGCATCTCGCCTGTCCGCAATCGGAACGCCACCAGCGATCCGGGGTTTTTCCTCGCCGGGGAGGACAAGCACATCGTAGTTCTCGACTTGTTCGGGATAGAACCCTGGCGAGCGGTTGCCCACTCCTTCGCCCACATGCTTCTGGATGGCAATTATCCGCCCACGCCAGCCTGGTTCGACGAGGGACTGGCAGAGTATTTCGCTAGCATTCGACTCGACAACAAAACCGTAGATATAGGCAGTGACCCGGAGCTGGGAAATAAGTACGCGGAGGACTTGCTGGGAAATGTGAGCGATGTGCGGCATCCATCCAAGTCGCTCACCGAACTGCTGTCCGGGCCGCTCTGGCTGAATATGCCCGACTTCCTACAGATGCGTCTGAAGTCGCCGGAATACCACGAGGGAACCCACCACACGTTGTTCTATGCGCAATCCTGGATTTTGGTGCATTACCTGCTCGCCAAAAAGATGATGCCGCAAGTAGGAACCTATTTCGGCCTTGTCGAAATTCAGAAGTTGCCGGTGGAGCAGGCGGTTCAGCAAGCGTTCGGGATGAATACCGACCAGCTCGAACAAGCCCTGAAGGACTATTTTCACTCGCTGACCCCGTTGTTCCTTGCCCAGGATAAAGCTGATTCCACGGTTCAGAACCCAGGAAGTGGCGCAGCGCCCAACTCGCTCCAGCAGTTAAACCAATTTCCCGCTCCCATCGGGCCGGACGACGTCAGCGTTGTGGTCAGAAAGATGAACGACGATGATGCTCATTCCTACATAGCCGATGCAATGGCTCGTCTTCCTGAACATCGGGCGGAAGGCATAAAGCGGCTCGCGGAGCTAGCCGAGGAACCGGCGGACAATGCTGTCGCTCACCGCTCGCTCGCCTATGCTTATCTCGAGAGTCGCGACTTCAAAGCAAGCGGTGAGCAATTGCATTCGGCCGACGCAAACGATCCCTGGGTACATTATTACGCAGCTCTGCTGAAGTTCCGCATATCGCAGGCCAGCGGGCAGGCAATCGAAGGTGGACTGGCGAATGTACAACAGGATCTGAAAGCTGTGGTGGATTGGCGGCCCGAGTTTGCCGAGGCCTATCACCTGCTGGCCATGGCGGAGTTGGAGGGTGGAGGCACACATGCGGCGCTCGACAACATACGCATGGCGATCCAGTTGGCGCCGCGACGACGATCCTACGTCCTCGACATGGCCAGTATCTACATTGCCGAAAAGAAATGGGACGATGCTCAGACGACGCTGGAGCAGTTGAAGTCTGGCAGCAATACGCAGCTGGCTGCCGCGGCAGGCAAGAAGCTGGACAAGCTGCCGTTCATTAAGAAATATGGCATTGACCCAGACCTCTCTCCGGGCGCGCAGGAAACTCGAGTGATTGAGGCCAACTCGGGTATCACCAACCCGCTGCCAGAGAACCTTGACGAAAAGCCTCAGTTAAAGGAACGTGGACCGGATAAACGTCCCGTGAAGTATGTGAAAGGGAGAATTGTCAGGGTCGATTGCGCAAAATCTCCGGAAGCTATTTTAACGGTGCTGGCTGCCGGGCATACCTTGAAGCTGCACACGTTTGATTACAAGTCCGTAGCCGTGGTGGGCACAGATCAATTCTCCTGCGATTGGCGCAACCAGCAAGCTGCGATCAATTACAAGGCCAGCGGGGCAACTGGAGGGGATATCGTATCGGTGGAAATTGATTAGCTAGCGTGACGCAGGCGTTCCCGGCCGCGGTTTTCGTTTCGTAGAAGGCACAAAAGTAGATTACGCGCTGCCCGGGATCGCCACTTACTTCAAGAGCCTATTGGCCCACTTCGAGCAGCAGGTGATCTTGGAATTCGGTCTCCAAAGTGGGCGCCTTGTCCGCTGTCGCGGTCACCGTTCCCATCTCTTTCCCTCCATCGTAATCGGTCACGTGATAGGTGCCCGGCTTCAGACCGCGTAGCTCAACTGTGCCCTTCCACGGTTCTGTCGGGTACGGGGAAAAGAATGCGTAGTACATCTTTCCGTCCTTCCAGATGGCGTAGCCTTCCGGAACGTCGTAGCCGATTGTGTACAGATCCAGAAAAGTTCCTTGTGAAAGCATCTTTTGGTTGTAGATTCCGATCCACTTCTTCCAGTGCTCCTCTTTTTCAGGCGTTAGGGCAACGGGCTTGAATTTTGGACCTGGATCGGGCCAGACAAACTTTGTTCCTACCACGCCGCCAGTGCCGATGGTGGAGGCGAAGTCGCTGCCGTGTTCGCTCCAGCCATGGCCAACCCGGGTCATGGCGGACAGTTCTACGTGGTCACCATACACGGCGGAGTCGGGTCCCAGCAGCGCCTTGTACATCTTGATTCGCCGGCGAACCTGCACGGCGCCGACCGGATCAGCCGTGACCGCCTGATCGATATAAGGCAGCCAGGCCAGGGACGGCGGTGTACCGCACGGACATGCCTGTGTGACGCTGTCCGCTTTGATGGTGCGAGTGGTCTGAAAAATGGTCTTGTAGACGTCGGCCATCGCGTTCACCGATTCCTGCGGTGACTTGTGATGATGAGCCGGGTTATAACAGGCAGGTACACTGAAGATATTGTCAAGTTTGCTGCCGTCAAACCCCCAGTCGCGAATGAATTTCTCCGTGAGCTGTCGGTAGTAGGCCTGCACCTCGGGCAGGGAAGGATCGAGCGCCGCCAGATCACGCGCCATGCGGGCGTGCTTGCCATTCTTATCCAAGATGAGCCAGTCGGGGTGCTCCCGAACGACTTTGGACACAATGTATCTGTGCGACTCCCAACGCCCCTGTCCATCCTCGACCGCCAACGGCAGCCACCAGAGCTGCACCCGTTCTCCCTGCTTGTGGAAATCGTCAACCATCTTCTTGATGGAGTCGCCAGGGAAGGTATCAGCGCGCGGCTCCCAGTCGCCGTAAGTGTTAAACCAGCGATCATCGAGCGTCGCCCACTTGATGCCGAACTCTTTCAGCTTCGGGATGGTCCCCAGCATCTGCGCCGGTGTGACGTTGAATTCATATCCCCAGCCGCACCAGCTCACGTTGTAGGCCTCGCCTGATGGTTTGGGTAAATTCCAGCCCTCTTTCGCGAGCACGGATGACCATAGGTGCAACGGCTCATAGAAATCGCCCGCGTAAACCGCCAGGAAACTTCGGGGAGTGGAATAGGTCTCACCCGGTTTTAAGGTCGTGTTCGCGGGAATAGTCATGGAAGCTGCCACCCGGCCATCCTTCTCGACCTTCACTGGCAATGAGATCGTGAGCGGCAGGGTTTCGACATGCCCGATGGCTTCTCCGACCGAGGAATTCCAAAAAGCAACGACCGGGACACCGCCACCGTAGCCGCCCTTCACTTGCTCGCCCATGGCATTGGGCATAGAGAATCCACGCGTGAGATGGATGACGTCGTCCTTGCCCCAGTCATAGCTGGAACCGTGAAACGACCACATGTCGTAGGGATCAATCTTAGGATCAGCCAGTCCAGCGTTAAACCGGTGGGATTGTGTGACCACTCGGTCGATTCTTACGTCCGAGCTCGAGCTGTTGCGGTATTCCAGTGTGGTTACAAGCATATTGGGAAACGCGTCATACGCTTCCAGAGCGAGCGTCGGTTGGATGGTGCTGGTCGAGCCTGGTCCGAGCGGCTGTGCCGGGATTTCAATGCGCTTGCCACGCCCCATCTTCCCTTGAGATTCAGCAACCTTCGCGTTGCCGAAATCGAGCCTGAAGCCCAGCTCCTCGCCGTCCGTTAGCAGGTAATCGCTGCCCGCCTGTGTTCCGACGCGCGGCTCGTCCAGCGTGAGCTTCTTGCCGTCTTTCAGCAGAAACCCTTGCAGGTAACCGGAAGGCAGCACCTGAAATTCGGCGCTGGAGGTCTGGATGACCACAGGACCGCCATCGTTCACCGTCACCTTAATGTCGGAAGGACGCGAGGGCGACGCTCCCGCCTGACGCGGAGGAGCAACGCGCGAACAGCTGAGAGTTACCAGCAAAATCAGAACGACTCCGTAAAGCGACTTGTAAGCCATCTCGATCTCCTAAAACGATTCCAACACCACAAGGGGCTCACAGCAGGAACATTAAGGACTCCTGCGTGGAATTTGCCTGCTTTGTGCTGAAGCGAATCGACGACTAAACACCGGCACTTTTCTAACCGTGGAACAAGCGTTGTGCATTCCCGTGATCCACCTTCTCCAGCACCGAATCGGGTAATTCCATGTCATAGATTCATCGCCTCTGGCCGGGATGCCTCAACCCGATTGTCAGCCTGCGGCCCCATCTCTCGGCTGAACTTTCGATCATCGATCAGGCTCCCATCAACCTGAGTTGTGACCCACGCGATTGCCTCGCATGGAGACCATTCTCCTCGGCGGGTTCGGCACCGCAGTATAACGAAAGCAATAGTAAGTATTCGTAATATAACCGGAAAAGCCGGATTTGTCTCCTTGGAAAAGATTACTTCCAGTGGGCGCCTGCCGGAACCCGATCGAAAATTTGGGAAGATGTCTGGCTTTCAAGATGGGAATCACGCCGGGGAGGAAGAGCATCCACCCTTAACGCTGTCCGGCCTTCTGGATCGAGGAGCGACGCCTTAGTTCTGGTCGCTCGTTGGAAGCTCAAGATGCTGCCGCTCCGGTGAAGGCTTCGCCCGATTATTGGCGGTTGCGCTATCGCTGGTCGCGCCGGGCATGGCCGGTAGCTCCGAAGATTTATATCTGGCTTCGCTTACGTAACCGTGGATGTGGTTCTTGCGGATGGCATTGACCACCAGCTCAACGGGCAGCTGGTTTTCCGGCGTGTAGAAAACCACCGGCTCGAAAATATTGACGTGCTTCTTGCTGACTTTGTAGTCGTCCACCATGAGCTCGAGGTCGGCGTACTGATGCTTGGTATTCGCCTTGCGCAGGCGGACACCCACTGGACCGTCCTTCTGGAATTGGCTGCTCTTGTCCAAATCAAACTCGAAGTAGGCCCTCTCGCCTTTCTTCTCGAGCACCACCAGCTCATCATGGGTACGCGCGATCGAACCCTGCAATTCGGTCCGGGTGCTGGACAATTCCTGACGCGTAGACTCGATCTGTTTTCCCTGGTCGGTCACTTGCCCCTCGAGCTGCTTCCAGCGCGGGTCGATCGAACGGCCTGAATGCCGCGTGCTGGGCTTTACGATGGAAGTTTGGACAGGGTGGGAAGCGGCCGGCTTGGCCGAGGTAGTCTCTTCCGCCAGCCTATTCAGTTTTGTGTTCAGTTCGTCGATTCGTCCGTAGGCTCCGGCTAGGCTGGCCGCGAGTGCTTGGTTTTGACCAAGCAGTTGTTGGGAGACGCGGTGCTCGTAGAATGCATACCCGGCCAATCCCGCCAGAGCGACGATAATCACGACTCCTGACGCCAGGGACCCGGCCCGCGGGCGCGGCGCAGAATGTGAGATGGAAGGGACTTCTTCCGACATCAAAATCTCCTTGTCCTTCAATTCAGCAACTTACGTTCCACGAAAACCGGCTGTAATTCCTTGAAAAACCGTCGAATGGACCATATTCAGCTATGCACGAAATTCCCGGACCGGGAAATGTTTTCCGGCGTTCCCTCGTGAATTTGAGTGGCCGACGACGGGGCACCGGTATTCGCCCCTGATCGCGGGCGCGGGGCAAAACCGAGCCGACGAACCCGCTCTCCACCCGATATACGCCATTGCCCATGGCCTCTTGTCGGTCTTATGCTTCTACCTTTACCCATAACCATTCAACTTCGCCGCAGTCTAACGGGCTCATAGATCGGAGGCTCCATGCGACGACGAGAATTCATGGCGGGCGCAGTTCGAAGTCTGGGAGCGGCGTGGCTGGCTTCCAGGGGATCAGTGGCGCACGCCCATCGGGCACTCTCCCAGAAATTCCATGCCACCGACACGGTGACGCTCGGAAAAACTGGTATCAAGACCAGTCGGTTGGCTATGGGAACTGGTACGGTGGGAAGCGGCCATCACTCCCACCAGACAGCCCTCGGCATCAAAGGGCTTTCCGAATTATTGCTGAATGGGTACGACCACGGGCTCAGGTTCTTTGACTCCGCCGATTCTTATGGCAGTCATGCGCACGTGGCGGAAGCACTCAAGCACGTGCCCCGCGACACGGTTATAGTGCTCACCAAAACGTGGGCACGCGATCCGAAACAGGCTCGTTCCGACCTCGACCGTTTTCGTCGGGAATTGGGGTTGGATTACATCGATATTTGTCTGATGCATTGCCTTACGGAAGACGACTGGACTCAACGTTATCGCGGCGTCATGGATGTGCTGTCCGAGGCTAAGGACAAGGGAATCATTCGTGCCCACGGTTGCTCGTGCCATTCCATCGGGGCTTTGCGGGCGGCAGCGCAATCCCCCTGGGTGGAAGTTGACCTGGTCCGCATCAACCCCATCGGATCGTACATGGATTCGGATCCTGATACGGTGGTTGGGGTTGTGCGGCAAATGCGGGCCGCCGGAAAGGCAATTGTAGGAATGAAAATTCTCGGTCAAGGTGATATGCGGACACGCCAGGACGAGGCCCTCCGCTACGCCCTCGGGCTGGGTGTTCTGGATGCGTTCACCATTGGCGCGGAAAGCAGGGCCGAACAGGAAGACCTGATCCGGCGGATCGCAGCAGCCTAAGGATGAATCATGCAGCCTTGCCTGGACGTGCCTTGTTTTCCTGCTGCACGCGTTTGTGCAACAACTGCTTTGCCTTTTCCAGTTCCTTGCGCCGTTCAGCGGTGAGACCCCGTCCAGCCCGATTGATAAAGTAGGTCAGCATGCGCATACCAGATCCGGGGCCCTTTGGTGAAACCTCCTTCGAGGCCAGAGT
>JBPYDQ010000759.1:0-17073 GCA_051986135.1 Terriglobales bacterium
CCTGAAGGTAGACGCCATCTTTGATCCTCTGCGAGAGGAACCGCGTTTCAAAGAGATGGTTCGCGGCGTCGGGCTGGAGCCCTAATTGAACGCTGAGTGATTTCCGAAGCCTCAGGCTGCCGAGTAGCGGGCAAACAGGAAGTTGAACCATGGAGAGCCTCTGGATTTCAGTCGCTCAACGAGCGGAGGAACCACCGGCCCGACATTGTGATAGAAAATCGCCAAAACATTGAGACAAGCACCATCTGGTTCGCAAATCAGTTGAAGGCTCACCTGTCGAATTCCGAGATTAACTGTTCGTTCCGCGACAAAATCCTCTGGCATGTTGTTGCTGTCTTCTCGAAGGATACGGAACGGGATTCGGCTCCCGTTTTCATTGGTGGGCTTATCGTTGGTCCCGCTCCGGAGGCAGCAATAACAGCCAGCAATGATTTCACCAGGCGACGTGATCGTTTGAGTGACCTTCTGTCAGCACACTTCGTCCGAGCAGAGTATCGCTTCTGCTGCCTTGATGGGCGAAGTCCTAGACAAAACCGAAGTTCGCAGTGATCCACGCTCGACGCCATGCGAATATGCCTGTGTGTCCCATCTTTCCCCAGCTCGAACCTCTCTGTCGCGCGATTTTTGGTCCGTTTTGGGTCGAATAGCTTGGGTCGAAGAGTTCCTTAGAGGACCAAGAAACGGGCTGTCAGTACCGTTGAAATCCAATAGGCTTTACGTCGTCGATGCCCTGCAATTACAAAGTCTTCCAGCCTGTCGGTGTCCTTTCACGGCGCAAACTCCCGTGCAGACCAGGCCTGGGAAGGAAGTACAATCAATAACTTGCGTTCATCTTAATAAGGCGTTACTTCTATGGTTAGGACGATTCATTCTCCCCGGTTATTGGAAGCAAAATAATTTCTTCGGACTCCCTGGAATTTCCTTCATTCCAGTCATCACTTCTTGTGCATCCACGCCGTTAGAAGGCGATGGCCGAGTAAGCCTCGCGGTCCATGAACTAGGTTTTCCAGTACTTTCGCATTGCGAAACTATTCGGTATTGCCGGCATCAGCGAGCTCTAATATGTCTTGACCCAGCACGATGAAGTCCTGCGGATTCGTCTCGTTCGAGCGATCCGATTTCGCTTTCCCGCCCCAGCGCGCCAATCAGACCACTCCAGGGCACGTGGCGAGGCCTCGGCGTACAGAATTTTCTTGACAATCGGACCGGTCCCAATGCATAACCTTCGATAATTCTAGTAAAGCTCAAGCACGTTTCCATCGATCCGGGAGTCGGTGGGAAACCGGAAGACGGGGCGGACTTTTGAGGAGCTTCCGAATTGGCATCGCAGTGGGTCGACTTCCCCGAGCCCGCCCCTTTTTCAAAAGTAGTCTCTCCGATTTTCAAAATCGTTCGTTTCCAGGAGACAGCCATGGCCACGAGTCGTTTCTCTCTGACCCTGCGTTTTTGGTGTTCCGCGCTTGTTCTGATCGCGGCCTTGGTGTCCGGCCCCCCAAGTGTTGCCCAAGAAGCTACCGGGCGCGTGGTGGGCACGGTTACTGACACGCAGGGAGCAGCTATCCCTGGCGCCCGAATCGCCGTCACCAATACTGGTACCAATGTCGTTTCCGAGACCGTCACCAACAGCGACGGATTTTACCAGGTGTTGCATCTCCCCGTCGGCACCTACACCGTCACGGCAGAACACGAAGGCTTCGCCAAGGCCGTGACCGCGGCTGCTCCTCTCGACATTAACCAGTCGTTGCGGGCGGATGTGCACCTGCGCGTTGGCTCGGTGAAGGAAACGGTAGAGGTACAGGCAGACACGGCACAGGTGGAAACCGTGAACGCTGCAGTCGGAGGAACGGTTACGGGCAAGCCGATTCAGGATCTCCCACTGAATGGCCGCAATACTCTGGATTTGGCGCTGACTCAGCCGGGTGTCATTCCCATCGCCTCCTCTGACATAGGGTCATATGGTACAGAAAATGGAGGTAACGCTGATAACGGTTACGGGGGTATCAGCGTGGCCGGGGGGCGAGGGGACTCGGTAACGTACCTGCTCGATGGTGGCATCAACAACCGGGTAACCAGCAACCAAGTGGTCTTCAATCCCAACCCCGAAGCAGTAGAGGAATTTCGACTTCTGGAAAATAACTACACCGCCGAATACGGGCGAAACGGCGGCGGCACCGTCAGCGTGGTACTCAAGTCGGGCACGAACTCCCTGCATGGGAGTCTGTTCGACTACCTGAGAAACGACGCGTTTAACGCCAACGACTATTTTGACAAGGCTGTGGGCAATCCCCGACCTGTCCTGAAACGCAACCAGTTTGGCGGCACGCTCGGAGGCCCTGTCATCAAGGACCGTTTCTTCTTCTTCTTCGGCTATCAGGGCCAGCGTCAATCGCAGATTGTTAAGCCTTCTGGCTCACAGGAAGTTCAAGTCTATACTCCGGCACAATTAAGAGGCGATTTCTCGAACAACGGGAACCCGGATCCCTTTGTGCGCTGCTTCCTCACCGGCGTAGGCGGTACCAATCTTGACGGTACACCTTGCACGGGGTCGGCGCACACGTACTATCAGCCCAATCCCGCTTTGGCCAATCAGGCTATTATCGATCCAACCAGAATTAATCCTGTCGCTCAGGCATACATTGCTGCCGGCATGATCCCGACATCCTCGAGCGGATTCATATTTCCGCGAGCACCCGAGACCGACAATGTGGATCAGTACGTCGGAAAAGCCGATTTCTACGCCACTCGCAATGACCGCCTGTCTCTCTCCATCGGCTACAACAGAGAGCCTATCCTGAATCCGTTTTTTGGAGCTAACGTGACCGGGTTCAGCGCGACGAACCCGACCTGGGACGATTTCGCCAACCTTGCTTACACCAAGGTGATTTCTCCGAAGATTGTCAATGAGGCTCACCTCACCGTGCAACGCTGGTATCAAACAGCCCAGCCTACCAGCAAGCACCCCAACGATGCGCAATTGGGCATCAACGTGAATTCCGACGATCCTTTTGGTCCCGCGACGCTATCGTTTGCCAGCGGCATGACCATCGGCTTCGATCCCAATGTGCATTGGAAGGCTGACAACACTTACGCCGTTTCCGATGCGCTGACGTGGAATCGAGGCAATCACACATTTAAATTTGGCGGCCGGTTCGCCATCATGCAAGAGAATTCGGTGTATGCCTATCAGACCAACGGAATATTTTATTTTTCGGGACCGTTCGGAGTCGGTTCCGGAAATGATTTAGCCGACTTCTTGTTTGGCGCTTCCGACGAGTTCGATGAATACTCAAAGGCGCCAAGCAACGAGCACCAGAAGCAGTACGCGCTCTTCGCTCAGTATGAATGGAAGGTGAACTCACGTTTCAACTTAACGCTTGGACTCCGTTGGGAATACACGACCCCGGAAACCGATACTCGAGGATTTAGCTTCAGCATCATTCCAGGGCTCCAGTCGCAAAAATTTCCCAATGCGCCGCTCGGTTTTCTTGTTCCGGGCGATCCGGGAGCGCCGCGAGGCTGGTACTTTCCCGACCACAAGGATTTTGCTCCGCGGCTAGGTTTTGCCTGGGACGTTTTCGGGAATGGGCAGACCAGCCTTCGTGGCGGTGTTGGCCTGTTCTACGACACCCTGAACGGCTGGATGTCAGATTGGGCCACCGACGAACCACCATGGGCAGGCGGGGCAGCCACGTTCCCGGCCAACCCTCTTCCCACAAATGGGCCCAGCACAGAAATGTCGTACCCGTACCAATCCGCGCAACAAGCGGATCCTTTCCCCTCGCAAATACCGCCGCCCTCGAACGTAAACTTTGTTGCGGCCGGCTTCCTGCCGAGCTTGGGGCCAAGTAACAATTTCGTGAATCCACATTTGAAGACTCCCTACATCTACCAGTACAACCTGAGCGTGCAACATCAACTGGCTAACGGCATGATGGCTGAACTTGGTTACGTCGGGAGTTCTTCGCACAAGCTGCTGACGTGGGTTGACCAGAACCCCATGATTCGCGGAACTAACATCCGGGTTCTGAACGCCATTCAAGGCTTGCCTCCTAACACTTACGGGTACGCACCAACTTTTGACGGCCTGAACTATGCGAACTACAACGGCATGCTGGCAAGCTTGACGAAACGAGAGACTGAAGTTCCGATCCTCGGAAACATGTTCTTTACTCTCGCGTACACGTGGTCCCACAATCTGGATAATGGATCGGGATTCAATTCCCGTGTTTCGTCCATTCCCTTCTACCAACACCAACAGTTCTACGGAAACTCCGACTTTGATCTCCGGAACCGGCTCACGTTCAGCGGCGGGTGGGAGTTGCCATTCGCCAAGGCTTGGTCCAATGGACCGAAACGGCTAACTTCCGGATGGAGTCTGTACCCCATCTTCTTCGTTCAGTCCGGAATACCCCTCGACTTTCTGGCCGGCCTGCGCCAGCATTCCGGTGATCCCGGTCCATCCGGAGCCGGTGACGGAGAGATCGTCAGAGCCGACCAATTGGTCAGTTCGGTGCAAACGTTTGATCCACGTCGCGTGCAGACCTTTACGGAATCGGGGACACCAGTCACTGGAAACTTCTGGTTCGACCCGAATGCTTTCCAGCAGGATGGCTGCATCGGGACAGGTACGTGTCCGTTGGGATTTTACGGGACCTATCGCAGAAATTCATTCCATGGACCGAGTCGAGCTAATCTGGACTTGGCATTGGAGAAGTCAACCAACCTGGTCGGCGAGCGGATGAAACTGATCTTCCGCGCGGAGGCATTCAACATCCTCAATCGCGCGGAGTTCCGGCCACCTCTCGACACCTCGGTTCAGGCCGGAACCTTCGGCCAAATTACTGCAACCTACGACCCAAGAATCCTGCAGCTGGCTCTCCGGCTGACATTCTAGGCTCAGAGTAGGATTCGGGTTCATGCAGGAAAAACAAGTGCTTGCCGGACCACGGGCACCAAGCAGGAATGTGCTCGTGGTTTCTGTTTAGGCAGGTGCCCGGCCTCATCTTGCGAGGGTGGCAATGAGCAAACAGAGGGATTGTGAACTCGGAATGGGCCAATCAATATCGCGCCGCGACTTTTTGAACGGCGTGAGCGTTGCTGTCGGAGCATCGCTCGTGCCCGGCAAATCTTCCTGGCTGGAGCTTTTCGGCATTCCGGAACCGGACTTTGCGCCTGAAAAAGATCCTAACTACTATCCGCCGGCCAAAACCGGCATGCGGGGTAGTCATGACGGGTCCTGGGAGGTAGCGCACGCGCTGCGCGATGGCAAACAGTGGCCCGAGGCTGTGGCCGACAACGAGTCCTATGACTTGATTGTAGTCGGCGGAGGGATCAGCGGGCTGGCGGGCGCCTACTTCTTCCGCAAGTTCAACGGACCCGAATCCAAGATCCTGGTCTTGGATAACCACGACGATTTTGGCGGGCATGCCAAGCGCAACGAGTTCAAAGCCGGCAACCGGCTTCTTCTTGGCTACGGTGGGACGCAGTCGCTGGAAGCACCTCACCATTACAGCAAGGAGGCCTTCGGGCTCCTCGAAGATCTGGGTGTCGAGGTCGATCGTTTTTACAAGTACTTCGATCAGAAACTCTACAAATCGATGAACTTGAAACGAGCGACATTCTTTGACAAAGAGACCTTCGGCAGCGACGTACTGTTGCCGGGCTTTGGCACGCATTATCTCGGAATCGAATATCCCCCCGACATCCTGGCGAAGATACCCATTACCGAGCCTGCGCGGCGCGACCTGGCGCGTTTACAAAGTACAACTGTCGATTATCTTCGCGAGCTCACACCCGAAGAGAAGCGACGCAAGCTTATCAAGATCAGCTACAAGGATTACCTTCTCGAGTACGTGAAAGTTCATCCCGATGTGATCAAGATTTTCCAGTCGGCGCCCCATGGTTTGTACGGCGTGGGCATTGATGCGGTGTCCGCTTGGGATTGCCTCGAGATGGAGTATCCAGGATTTAAGGGTATACAGATCAAAAGCCGCGGGGACTCGCCCGAGCAGGCGGAGCCCTACATCTTCCACTTCCCGGACGGAAACGCGTCGGTAGCACGGTTGCTCGTGCGCGCGCTCGTTCCAGGTTCGGCGCCAGGCAATTCGATGGAGGATATCGTTACGGCCAGGATGGACTATGCGCGCCTGGATAGCACTGATTCGCCGGTTCGGATTCGTTTAAACAGCACCGCCGTCAGCGCAAGGCACCTAGGCGAGCCGCAAAGCGCAGACGAAGTGGAGGTCACTTACATACGTGGCGGGAAGGCGCATTCGGTTAGAGCCGCTCATTGTGTGTTGGCCTGCTACAACATGGTGGTCCCCTACCTGTGCCCGGAGATGTCCGAAAAGCAGAAGGAGGCTTTGGCTTACGCGGTCAAAATTCCGCTGGTTTACACTAACGTCCACATCCAGAACTGGAAATCTTTGGAGAAGCTCGGGCTCAGCAGCATCTACGCCCCGGGCGGATATTTCAGCTCTGTTTCGCTCGACTTCCCCATTTCGATGGGCGAATATCATTTTCCCAGCCAGCCCGACGAATCGTGCTTGCTCCACTTGATGCGAACGCCCTGCAAGCCCGGCCTGCCCTGCAAAGATCAGTACCGAGCGGGGCGCTGGGACTTGTTCACTACGAAGTTCGATACCTTTGAGCGCAATATTCGCAACGAACTCGGCCGCATGCTGAGTGGCGGTGGATTCGATCCTGCTCGCGACATCATGGCCATCACGGTCAACCGCTGGCCGCACGGCTACGCGTATGAATACAACCCATTATTTGAGCCGCTTGACCGGCCTGATTCGGAGCGGCCGTGCGTGACTGCCCGGCAGCCGTTTGGCCGGATCCACATCGCCAACTCAGATGCTGATGGTCACGCCTACACCAATATCGCAATCGACCAGGGTTACCGCGCGGTCGAGGAGATCGTGGCTGGTAAGAAGCCAGTGGCTGCCAAAATTGGGTCTAGCGGTTGAATCCCGTATCTCGCGAGTCCGAAGCTTACGGCTCGAGCACTAGCTTATCGGTTGTACTCTTTTCCACCGCATCGTGTGAGTAGGCTAGCGGAAAATACTGCCAACCTTGCCACAGCCCCAACAGATCGGAATAATGAGGGCTTCCCGGCTGGCCGCTTTGCCCAGGAGCGTTGATTGCTAAGGAGAGGTCCCAGTCAGCGACGTCCAGGATCTCCCTATAGCTTGCACCTTCCACTTGCTCGAAGGAGTTGCCGTACCAGCCGGTGGCGCCCACCGTGTCTCCGTCCCCCGACCGGGGCAGACGTCCTAAGTCAGTAAGAGACGCGGCGCCAGGAAATTGATCGAGTGCATGCCTAAACGTTATGTAGTGCAGCCGTCCCCAAGACCATTTGCTTTGGTCTGGACCTTCCAATTGGGAAAGCTTTTCGGCGGCGACCTTTACGGAATCCCGTAGCAACTGGTTGCGCTGTTGTTCCGGCTGCGAACCAAGGATCTCGCCAGAAGGATCGGAAAGATAGCCAAGCAGCTGATCGAGTTCCCAATCTGAGTCTTCCAAAGTTCCCCAGGCACACTCGGGTGCCGCACGATGGATAAGCGCAGACTTCAACTCCGGTACCAAAAGCTCGTACAGCGCGCCCGCCGCTGAGTTCTCGCTCAACACTCCATCCCAGTCGAGCAACAATTGTTCAACCGCCGTGGGATGATCCCCTACAGCTTGTCGCAGCAAGGAAACCAATTCTTGCCCGGGCAACGAGAGTGCGTCACTCTGAAGCGTTTTCGAATCCTCGGTTGTGAGCTTGTGGCCGTTAGCCGTCGCATATTCTATAAACTGCGTGATTCGATTTACGCGATATGGCGGATACCACTCGTACCCGATCTTGTAGGGATAGCCGTCCGGGATCATCTTATTATTGGCAGTCGCAATGAACCCTTTTTCAGGATTGTAGGAATGGGGTAACTGGTCGAAAGCAACGAACCCGGCCCATTCGTAACCCCCAGTGCCTGGAACTGGAAGCATTCCAGTCCAATGCCGCACCGGTGATAATCCGACGGAGTATTCTCCTATATTGCCCGCAGTGTCGGCATAAACGAGGTTTTCCGAGGGTACTTTCCAACGAGCGGCTGCCTTACAGAAGTCTTGCCAGTTCTGTGCTCGATCGATAGATAGCGATGAAAGGTAGCCAGCCGTGCCCGGCTCGGCACCAACCCAGCGGAGCGCAAGAGCACGCGTCTGATCCTGCCAAAGCACAGGGCCGTGGCGAGTAAACTTAAGATCGACTGCAACGTCCGGACCGCCACGCACCCGGAAGGTTTCTCTTCGGACCTCTATCCTTTCCCATCCATGATCGGTGGCATATTTCAGCCGATTGTTGGGATCAAGTCTCTCCACATACAGATCCTGCTGATCGGAGCCAAAAATAGTGAAGCCCCAGGCGATATGCCGGTTGTGTCCTAGTGCCACGCCCGGTAAGGCCGGTTCTCCGGCTCCAATCACATCCCATCCCGGTGCGACCAAGTGGATCATGTAGCGCAATGAGGGCAGTGCGAGAACGCGATGAGGATCGTTTGCCAGCACCGGCGCGCCAGTCGCGCTTAGGCGGCTGGAGACCGCCCAATTATTACTGCCTTCCAAATAGTAAGGGGGAAATTCAATTCTTCGGTCGCTGCCCACCAGGTAGCGCAAAAAGCCGGGCGCAAGCCCGGAGAGATCGAGTCCAGGTGCCGGATCCAATTTGACTTGCGGATCCATGTGTACCAGTTGGGTAGCTTTGGCGGCACCCACTCGGGACACCAGCTCCGCGTCTCGCAATTCGCTGAGTGCGTTGCCGGTCATGGAAAAAGCGGCCATGCGGTTGAGGCAGTCCTCAGGTTTCCAGGGCTCAGGTTTGAAGCCTGCCCACTGAAACTCGATAGGTAAGCCGGGTCGGTTCGATTGCGAGCGACTGGCAATAAAAGCGTTGATGCCATCCGTGAAGCTTTCCAGAATTTGTCTGGTATCCGCGGCATAGCTGGCGTACTCGGCAGCCATGTCACCGTGGTAGCTAAGCAGGCGTGCATTGATATCGCGGAACAGGGCTGAGGGCCCCAGGACTTCAGCCAGCCTGCCCTGCCCGGAGCGCCTCCATAGCTCCATCTGGAAGAGCCGGTCCTCTGCCGCCACAAATCCCTGCGCAAAAAACAGATCGTGCTGATTCTGAGCGTAAATATGGGCGACGCCCCAGCGGTCACGCAGCACGGTTACGGGCTGTCGTAAGCCTGGGAGCTTCAGTGATCCCTGAATTTGGGATAGGCTCGCTTTCGCTTCGTTCGCGAGTTTGTCCAGCACACCTTGAGCCGCTCCCCGCCCCAACATGAGGAATGAGAGGACCAGGAAAAGCCGGAGAACGGTCACAGGCAAAGCGGATTGCTGCCTCATCGGCCAAGCTCCTTAAGCAATGGATTGATCCTAGGTCGAGCGATGACAACCGCGCTCGGGTCGTCGACGTTCCTGAGCTCGGATTCACTGCTTCCGATCGGCCTGTTTCACATAGTTTGCAATTTGTGCCAAGGTTGCGAACCATACGCCAGGTTTCGACTTCATATAGGTGATCAGTTCTTCCAAGGCAACGATACGAGAGCGGTGCCCGGTAATGTGAGGGTGCATGGTTAGGACGAAAAGAGTCCGCTCCTGATAAGCACCGTCGAACTCATGTTTATAAACCTTGAAGACCTCATCGGCCAAGGGAAGGGATCCCGCCGCATCCGGCTCATAGTAGGGATAATCGTCGAGAATCCAATTGATGGGCAATTCAATAAGGCCTGCGGGCTTTTCATTGGAAATGACCTCGTAGGGCTCATCCATTGCCATCAGGCTGGTATCGTACAAAAAACCCGCCTTAAGTATGTGATCAAGGGTGCTCGGACTAAATTCCCAGGAGGGTGCGCGAAACCCGACGGGACGTTTGCCGGTCACTGTCGTCAAATAATCAATCGACTGGGTGATGAGCCGCTCCTCTTTGGCAGCGTCACCGATCATAGGCAGCTCCTCGTGCACCCAACCATGCACGCCAATCTCATGACGTTTACGCTTGAGGATCTCCGGCACCATCTCCGGGTGCAGGATGGAACTCATGGCGGGGATGAAAAACGTCGCGGGAATCCCCTGACGGTCAAGCAGATCGAGAATACGCGGCAATCCGGTTGTAGCGCCGTACTCGCCTGCGGACAACGGTACCGGCAGCGGCGTCTCGCGCCACAAGGTCTCGTTATCAATATCGAAATTGAGGGAGACTGCTATCCGGCTGCCGTTGGGCCACGATTTGGGCGTGAGCTTGCGGCCTGCCCTGACGCCTGCGACCGCCTGCTTCATCTGTTCCGGGGTGGCATCGATGGGTACCGGACTGACACCGGGGATGTGCTGCGTCTGCGCGGAGACCGGTAACTGTCCGAACGCGAGGCACAAGGCCAATGTGTACCACATGGGGCAATTGGGTTTGAAAGACATGATTCACCTTCTAGCCATCTGGAGTTGCGCCTGAGCCAACAGGCTCAGCGAACAAATCTAACCTCCGCCTGCAGCATCCGGGCACTTATCCACCCAATAGGGAATCGGGTGCATGCCAAAATAAGCGGGGACTCACCCCCGAATACCCTGATCGAGCAGCGTCCTGCGGTTAAGACCATGCCCGGCTTCTTATGCACCGGATTCAGGTTTTCAGCCAAAGTCCAACTGCTCTAGGAGGTGGCAAGCGAACCGGGGGACCTAGGTCAAGCGAAAAACTGTTCAGCCGCGCGCTTCAGACGCTCGGCTGGTGGCGCTATGGTCGCGTCTTGCCCAGCTCTCGAACGTATTCGACGACAGCTTGGACTTGGTCGGGACCGAGGATTTGTTTGAAGGACGGCATGTTCTGCTTTCCTTCAGTGATGGTTTGGTTGAGCTCCGCATCGGATTTCTTCTGCACCTCTTGAGAACGCAAATCCGGCGCTTGCATGCTCTTTCCTAATGACGTGCCGGCACCATCTGCACCGTGGCAACCCACGCAATTTCCTTTAAATGCTGCCTGTCCAGTCTGATTCACGCTACCTTTATCGCGGCTGGCGGCGGGTGTAGCCGGAACTAGCACGGCTGCGATCATAAGAGCAGCAGTAAAGATCATGATTACTCGGATCCGTGGCACGTTGATTTTCTCCCTAAGTAGTTGTTGACTTCGAGCACCGGAAGCACCGCAGAACATCCATTCCAACATCTACCGTGAAACGCACAAAGTCTGTCCCCGACCGGCAGACTTTGCTGACCTCAAGAAAACACTGGTTGAAAAGCAACTTTACCACAGACATGCAATGTTGAGATTCGAGTGTCGAGCCGGGGAAGTCCGTCGCTACTGTGCGCCTCCAGGTTTCAAGGATTGGGGTACTCGTTTGCGTCCGGCGACCTCCTGAGCAGTCTGACGAATGTTTTCCTTCGCGAAATCATCGAAGAAGCCCCAGGCTCCGTATTTGTTCTTTAACGACGGCAGAATGGCACTGACCAGAGAATCGTCGGATTGTCCTCTGCCTTGTCCATCCTGGACTCGCGTGCGCAGACCCACTAAGTAGTCCCTAAAAGTTGTTACATCTTCAGAATCGGCAATTCCGCCATGACCCGGAACGAAAACCGAGCTGGGATAGTCGTTTCGTAACACCTCCAAGGTGGCAATCCACGGTTCGGTGGATGCATCGATGAGATTCGGAACATGATCCTTCCACAGAAGATCACCGCAAAAGACAACCCTGGCATCCTTTACCCGCACCAGTGTGTCCCCTCCCGTGTGGCCCGGGAAAAAACGGAGTTCAAGCAATCTCCGCCCAAGGTAGAGATCCATGCCGTCATCGTAAACAGCATCCGGCAATTTGAGCGACTGCACCCGAGCTTTATCCTCGGGTTTAATCGCGTCTCCCCACCACTTCAGATTCTCGGTACGCATCCAGGCGCGCACATTTCGGTGGGCAAAAACGAGAGCACCCGCATTCGCGAACACATCGTTTCCATTCACGTGATCGAGGTGATAATGCGTATTGATCACGAAACGTATGGGCAGTGGGCTGACTCTTCGGATGGCTGCCAGCAAGTTACCCGCGGCATCCGGGTGCTCGAAGGTGTCGATTACAGCGATCCCGTCATCGCCGACGACAAATCCGGCGTTGCCGCCGGCGCGCCCCGTATCAGTCGCAATGGCGACCCAAACACCGGGTGCTACGGATTCGAGGCTGAAGTCCTGACTTTGAGCGAACACCCAGTTTCTCGCAACAGGCAGCAGGGAGAGCAATGCAAGAAAAGCCACGATAGCGGCGGCGATCTTTCTGGTCATAGATTCGCTCCAAACCACAAACGGTAATCGACGTCCCGCCGGCAAAGATACATTCTTCTTGACAGTTGAACCAGCTTTTCCCTAACCTTGCGAACTTATAGTAATGTACCTTGCCATGACACGCTGCAGGTCTCCGTGGCGGCAGCGGTGGGAACGTTCCCTGCGCCGCTTGGCTATTCTATTCGCGCTCTTCTGTTCTTGCATGAGGCCACTCCCGGCGCAAGATCGCGACTATGGCCGATCCATGGTAGTCACCGACCGTGGTATCGTGGCCACCAGCCAGGTTCTGGCTTCACAAGCCGGCGCCCTGATCCTCGCCAAGGGTGGTTCCGCCATCGACGCAGCCATCAGCGCCAATGCCGTTCTGGGTGTGACCGAACCGATGATGAACGGCATCGGTGGTGACCTTTTCCTGCTCTATTGGGATCGGAAGAGCGGCAAGCTATACGGATTGAACGCCAGCGGCTGGGCACCCCAAGGTCTCACCATAGATTTCCTGGAGAAGCGCGGCCTGACGTCCATGCCAGAAGAGGGCATCCATAGCGTCACCGTGCCCGGGGCGGTCGACGGGTGGGCGAAGGCTCATCAGCGTTTTGGAAGATTACCTTGGGAGGAGTTGTTTACACCCGCTATTTATTATGCCGAGAACGGTTATAACGTCCCCGAAATCATTCGCGACTTCTGGGTGATCGGACGGAACAGGCTGAAACAGACGGATGAAGCGCAGCGGGTGTTTCTTCCGGAGGGCAGGCCGCCGGCCGTGGGTGAAAAGTTCTCCAATCCAGATCTTGGCAAGAGCTTGCGTGCGCTGGCAGAAAAAGGTCCTCGCGAGTTTTACGAAGGAGACATTGCGCGAGCGATTCTTAAGACCTCCGCCCGTCTCGGCGGGACGATCGAAGCGGCTGACTTGGCGGAATTCTCGTCAGAATGGGTTGAGCCGATTTCGATTGATTATCGCGGCTGGAAAGTCTACGAACTTCCTCCCAACGGGCAGGGGATGGCTGCATTGGAAATGCTGAACATCATGGCGACCGTGCAGCCAGACAAGCAGGGCCCGCTGGGGACGGTCGAGCTACACAAGAAGATCGAGGCGATGAAGCTTGCCTACACCGATCTCTATCGCTACAACGGTGATCCGCGTTTCGCGAAGATTCCAGTGAAAGGGCTGCTCTCGAATCAGTATGCGGAAGAACGTGCCGCCCTGATTAATCCGGCGAAAGCGAACTGCGCGGTCGTGAATGGCACGCCGGCCAAGAGCGACACCACTTACCTGGCGGTGGTCGACAAAGACGGGAACATCGCTTCTGTGATCCAAAGTATCTACGACTATTTCGGCTCGGGCGTCGCGGTGAATGGCATGGGTTTTGTACTGCAGGATCGAGGCGGCCTGTTCGTACTTGACCCGAATCATCCGGACGCGCTCGCTCCGCGCAAACGTCCTTTTCACACGATTATTCCGGCGTTTATGGAACGGGGCGACGAACACATCGGTTTCGGCATTATGGGCGGCTCTAACCAGCCGCTTGCGCATGCGCAGTTCGTCTCCAATGTGGCTGACTATGGCTGGAATATCCAAAAGGCTCTTGCCGCTCCGCGCTTCACCATCCGTGACACGGGAGAGCCAATCAAGTGCACCATTCTGCTGGAATCCCGGGTTGGGAAGGAGGTGCAAACTCAATTGCGCCAGAAAGGCCATGATCTCGTCCTCCGGAAAGACTATTCCGCGATGATGGGGCGGGGGCAGGCAGTGCTTCATAACTCTGCAACTGGTACTAACTTTGCCGCTTCTGATCCGCGGGCTGATGGCTGCGCGGAACCGGAACCCATGCCATCGAGATAGGGAACACCGTGGTCAGCCTGGAAAGGAGACCGCATGTTTGAGACCCCACGACGCAACTTCCTCTTCGGTTTAGGTGCACTTGCTCTTTTTCCAATGGAGCGCACCGAGCCAGATCTGGTCTTGTACAACGGGAAGTTTTGGACTGTCGATCCCCGTCTGCCCGAAGCCCAAGCGGTAGCCATCAGTGGCGGACGATTTGTGGCCGTGGGCTCGAATGAGGAAGTTTTGCATCTAGCCGCAGGCGTTAGCCGCAAGGTGGATTTGGGCATGAAGCGGGTTCTGCCCGGCTTCATCGATGCGCACTGCCACCCGGCGGTTTCTGGCCGCATGCACCTTCGTCAAGTTGATTGCGATCTAAGGTCTATCTCTGCTATCCAAGCCGCTCTGCGCGAGCGTGCTAGCAAAACGCCTTCAGGACAGTGGGTTCTTGGTTTTAAGTATGATGACACCAAGACATCGGATGGGCGAACGCTCACGATCCAGGACTTGAATGAAGCCGTGCCCGACCATCCTGTCTTCGTCAGCCATCGTGGCGGGCACGTTGACTTTGCTAACTCGCTGGCTTTCAAAACTGCGAGCGTGAACCAAAACACTCCCGATCCGTCCGGAGGAAGTTTCGAACGAGACCCATCTGGGCAGTTCACGGGGCGCGTGATTGAGCGGGCCTCGGCGGCGTTCAACAAGGTCATTCCTTCCACCTACACGCGCGACGATTACCGTGAAGGCGTGAAACTGATTTCCCGTATGATGACCAAGACCGGCATCACGTCGGTCGGAGACGCACTGGGAACACCTGAGGATCTTCAGGCCTACCAGGATGCTCGCGACACGGGCGATCTAGGAATGAGGGTCTACTGCTTCATTGGCTGGTTGGCCATCGACCGCATGATCTCGGCAGGGGTGCGCACCGGATTTGGCGATGATTGGGTAAGAGTCGGAGGTATGAAGCAGATTGCTGACGGCGCCATTTCTGCCCGCACCGCACGTTTGTCACAGCCCTATATTGGCCATCCCAATGACTATGGAACCTTCTCCGCGACGGAAGAAGAACTTTACCAGTTCGGCCGCAAAGCCTATGCTGCCGGTTGGCAGCTCGGCACCCATGCCAACGGGGACGTTGCCATCGAAAGAGTATTGAATGTGTACGAACGCATTAATCGCGAAATTCCGCGCAAGGATCCCCGCTTTCGGATTGAACACTGCACGCTCATCAACGATTCCATCATCCGCCGCATGCAAGCGCTGAATGCAATTCCAACTCCGTTTTCTACCTATGTCTATTATCACGGGGAAAAAATGCGATACTACGGCGAAGACCGGCTCAAGCGAATGTTTGCTTTGCGCACCTTCCTGGATGCGGGCCTCGACCCGACGCAGGCGTCTGACTATCCGCCAGGAGAATTTCCGCCCATGATGGCGTTGCAATCAGAAGTGACGCGCCGGGATATGAAAGGGCATGTATGGGGCGCGAATCAGCGTATTACTCTGGAAGAAGCAATCAAGGTGGGAACCATCAACGGAGCGTACGCCTCGTTCGAGAAGAACCTGAAAGGTTCCATCGAAGCGGGCAAGCTGGCAGATCTGGTTGTGCTGGGCCGCGATCCCTTCAAAGAAGATTCATCCACCTTGGTCACTATACCCATTGAGCGCACCATGACGGGCGGAAACTGGGTCTACGAATCCTGAATGCTTAGTATTTATCGATGAACGAACAGCAACGAGACCGGCAGCTGGGAATCGATCGCCGTATCACGCGGCGCGATTTCCTTAACGGCATGGCCGTAGGCATTGGAGCCCTGGGGTACGTAGGCCTGCCCGACATGGCCACAGGCATCGAGGAAAGATCGCGGGCCATTCACGATGGCTACGAATCTTATCCGCCAGCCTTGACCGGCATGCGAGGAAGCGCCCAGGGTTCGTACGATGTTGCCCATGCTCTGCGTGACGGAACCTTTTGGCAAAGCGCGGGTATTCCCATCGATGGTGGCGAGAGCTATGACCTAATTGTTGTAGGGGCCGGCATCAGCGGCCTGGCGGCAGCACATTTCTACCGCCAGGACGCAGGCAAGAACTCGCGAATTCTGATTCTCGACAACAATGATGACTTCGGCGGACACGCCCGGCGTAACGAGTTCCGCGTCGGGCAACGTTTGCTCCTGAGCAATGGCGGAACCCAGTCAATCGAGAGTCCCTCCAACTACAGCGAAGTAGCCAAAAGCGTTCTCAAAGATCTGGGAATCGAACCGAAGATTTTCTACAAAGCTTACGATCAGAAGCTCTATTCACATCTGGGCACGGCGTGCTTTTTCGACCAGGAAACCTTTGGCGAAGATCGCCTAGTGCCCGGCATGGGTGCCGTCGCCTGGCCCGCGTTTCTCGGCAAGACTCCACTGCCTGACAAGGTTCGGCAAGAGATTGCCCGACTCTATACGGACAAGAAAGACTACTTGCCCGGACTGTCGCTCGAAGAGAAGCGCACGAAACTCGGGAAGATCAGCTACGCGGCGTTCCTTACCGAAATCTGCAAGGCTGATCCCGCGGTGCTGCCCTTTTTCCAGACCTATACCCATGACTTGTTCGCGGTCGGAATCGACGCCGTCTCAGCCCTGGCCTGTTATCGAAACCCTGATGATTATGGCGCATGTAGCTATGCAGGTTTTGCCGGGATGGATTTGGGTCAAGGCGATGAGAGCGAAGAACCTTACATTTTTCATTTCCCCGACGGCAACGCCTCTATCGCACGCATGCTGGTGCGGAGGCTGATTCCAGGATCGATTCCGGGCCACACGATGGGCGACATTGTCACTGCCCGTGCCGATTACAACAAGCTGGATCAGCCATCATCCCCCGTGCGGATTCGGCTGAACTCCACGGTGGTTCGCGCACGCAATTCGGGAACCCCCGAGTCGGCGAAAGAGGTGGAAGTTTGGTATGT
>JBPYDQ010000760.1:0-3409 GCA_051986135.1 Terriglobales bacterium
TGTGCGATAACCGACGGTGACCCTCTCTACACCACGCCCGAAGAGCAAGAATGATTGGAATTCAGGTTCATTCTCCTGCTGGTTGTTATTGATGTGGGCGAAGCTGGAGCGTCTCCCGATCAGGACGTCACCATGGGTGCGTTATCGCTTGCTTTTCAGTGGCAAGTCCCGTTGAAACATCTCTTTGGCGAACGCGGTATCCCGTTCCGCAACACACTGCATCGGGAAGGAGCACAAAATGGCGATACATTTGCCGGACAATGCTGCAAACAATGCTGCGGAGTGTGCAGACCTCTGTTCCGCAGCCACCTGTTCTAAGATCCTGACGGGTTTCGCCAGTGGGTGGGGCCGCACCAATCTGAGATCGACGATTGCCGAAGGCACGATGATGAACGTCCCAATCACGACCGGAGCGCAACCAGGCCCACGAGCGCTCCTCCCAGAATAAGGAGAGCGGGATTGATTCCCCTGTGCAGCAATATCACGAGCACGGCAACGGCGATTGACGCCGTGATCCAGCCGGTGACCGCTCCTTTTGCCATCGTAAGGGAACCGGCAAGAAGGAGACCGATGGATACGGGCGCGAGGCCGCGTTGGATGGATGTTCTCCATGGCCACTTTTCGAGGCGGTTCCATAGTCGCCCTAAGAAGAAAGCTAGTAGGGCGGTGGGCAGAAAGAATGCGATCAAGACGACGATAGCGCCAGGAAGCCCCGCCACCCATTGACCGATGGCGACGATCATCATCATGTTGGGTCCGGGAGCCATTTGGCCGACGCTGTAAAGGTGAATGAGTTGCGGGAAGCTCAACCAGTGATGGACATCCACGGTCAGGAGCTTGAGCTCCGGGAAGGCCGCCATCCCGCCGCCGACGGTCAGAATCGATAGATATGCGAACACTCGCATAAGTGCGGGGATTTGATTCATCAGGCGGCACCGTCCTTTCCTACATGGCGCGGGTGATACCAGAGAGTCGCGAGCGCTCCCACTACGACCAGCACGCGCGCCACAGACTGGTGAAGCTGGTTGACCCCGATGACGGTGAGGCTGACGAATGCGAGATCATAAGCGTGGGACAGCGACTTGCGGCCAAGCTGTGCAGTGGTGGCGAGGATGAGACCGACGGCCGCCGCGGCCACGCCCTTCAGGGCCGCCGTCACGAGAGGCCGGTCCCCGTGGGCATGGTACGCGATGGCCACGGCATACATGATGGCCGCACCAGGAAGGCAAATCCCGCAAATTGCGCTGATAGCTCCCGCGGCGCCGCGCAGCCGGTCTCCCACCAGTACTGCCATGTTTGTCGCATTCAGACCGGGCAGCGTCTGGCTGATGCCCAGCAACTCCACGAACGTCGTATCGTCCACCCACTTGTGCTTAGCCACCAGGCTGTGGCGCAGGTAGGCGACGACACCGCCCCCGAAGCTTGTCGCGCCGATCAGCAGGAAAGCCGCAAAGATCCTGGGTATTGACACTTGGCCCCGCTTCGGCCCCGCGGTGACAAGCCTTGGCCCCGCTGGCTGTGGCGCAGGACTTTTACTCATGGCTCTGCGGTGCATTGCCCTTCAGCCTATAGACCATGCCGGTTTTCGTAGTTCCCAGTGAAATCCAATCTCTGACGTCATGCTGAAGCGAGACAAAGAACTGCTCAGCGAGTTCCTTGGCCTTGCGGTGAACATCTTCTTTGCGGTCGAACTTGACCTGGAAGGCGAACTCTCCCACCAGTGGCTTATGTTCACCACGCGTACGCCACAGCGAAACGTCACACTTGGCGACGATGGCTTTGCCAAAGTCTAATTGGCCGAGCTCGAGCAGCACCTCCTCGACAATCGATCCGTTTACCAGCTGGATCCTCTCCTCATCAGATCTCTTCAGTGCGGAGAGAACAGGAAACACCCGAGCCAGAGTCGATATCGCCGTGGGCTCACCTTCGTGAACCTGGCTCAGTCCGAATTGGCAATTATGGGAGTAGAGAATGCGAAATCCGCCGATCTCGTGTTTCAGCGGCAACGCCTCGGCTTTGAATTTGACCCGGTGTTTCCCCGAGATTTTTGGCCGTACGTCGACCGCCGCCGCCGTCTGTTCGTCGGGATGGCGGAACTTGAAAACGATCTCCGGATCGCCGACCGGGAAACCGTCAACGTACCTAATACGCCGCCGTAGAATAAAGGCGTTGTTGTAAAGGCGGGAGTCTGGAGTATCGCCGAATGTGATCTCACGAATTTCCGGCCTGCGTCCCGCTTTTGGCTCGTTGGTAAACCCCACTTTCAGTGATTTCGCTGTTCGCTTCACGAGCTTGCCGAAATCACGAAAGCTCTCAACCGAGGTAAAGCGGTCGGGCTTGAGGATCAGCTTCGCCTCAAGGTATTGTATGGCGTCGAGAGGATGTCCATCAGAGTAACTAGCCAGCCCTGCTTTGGCTTTCTCGTGTTCACCAGTGTGTTCCTCGGCGACCAAGACTCGGTGACGTTCATGCTGTTTGTCCTTTTTCGGCATGGCTAGCAGCAGCCCTCTTGCCCCCGGCCGATTTTGGAGCGCCCGGAGGAGGGCATTCGTAAGTCGGGTCGCCGATCAGCGGCGGATGAAAATCCTGAATGCCCTTCTTCGCAGCGCCAGACGAATGCGATTCGTCCCTTTTTCCCCAGGTTGCATCGGTATGAACTGGTATCGCGAAACGCAGAGAACGCCAACGCTGCATCCTCGCATTCGCCTCAGCACGAGTATGTCCTGGCTTGCCAATCAAAAAGCCTCCCTCAAGAACAACACTCGGAGGTCCGTCCAGGTTGGGTTAAACACATAAGCCGTAAATTCCGCGTGTTCATGCGGCAACTCGACCAGGAAATCTCGCTGCGTATCGAGACTCGGCCTAAACGCCTTCATGGGCCACCAGACCTACTACCCTTCTGGAGGATTGGGGTGGGTTCGGTAAAACTGCGGGATTTCAGCATCTTTAGCCCGCTTTCTTGAACTTGGTGCCGAGGTCTGCCAGCGAGCTTCTTAACTTGGCCATGTCCGCCTCGATCTCAGACTTGACTTGCCCGGCTCTCGCGTCGGCCGCTGTCTTCAGCTCCTGACGCTTCCGGTCAATCTCCTGGTGCTGGCCTTTCAAACGCTTAATGGTGTCAATCTCGGTCTGCGCCGACTTTTCTTTGGCGTGGGCTTCGAAGTCCCCGATCTGGGCTTTGGCTTGCTGCAGCTGGGCGTTGATCTTTTCTTCAAAGGCTTTTGTCTCTGGTGAATTCATGGTTTTGTTCCTCTCTGTGTTTGGAGATTTTCTCTATCCGTTCGTAAACGCGAAATTCTGGTCGACCCGGAACTTCCCTTGTACTCGCGCTAGATTGTGACCGGCTCGTGGAGATCCACGGCCCATCCCTTGCTTAACCACTGCAACTGGTGTGAGCACCTCCGATGCT
>JBPYDQ010000761.1:0-3604 GCA_051986135.1 Terriglobales bacterium
AAAAGGTAGGTCGGAGGCACAATCGAATTCTTGAAAAGAAAGGCTACGGACTCGACTACCGTCCGCCGCACTCCCGCTCGCGGCATGGCGCTCGTCAAAGCGGCGGCAAACCGTTGAAGGAGATCTGTGTCCTGTTTCGAAATGGGCAACCGCGGTCCGAATGCTGATAAAACGGCGTCATGGCCCTGAATCGCATGCTCCAGATCAGTGCTGTTCAGTAGATCCCCTCGCCTTACGGTGATGCGATTCGAAAACTCCTGCAGTCGATCTGGGGAACGAACTAATGCTGTGACAGCGTGGCCGTGCTGAATCGCCTGCCGAACAATCTCCAATCCTGTGCCCCCGGTCGCACCCAGTACTGCCAGTTTCACCGTGGTGCGCGCTAACGAGAACTCATGGTCGCGTAATGGAGCGTAGGTTTCTTTTGTCATATTAGATATGGATAGCTATACTTAATAATGGATGCTATAAGTTTGTGCCTTTGGTAAAGAGAGCGAAGCGCCAGTATAGGTCACTCGTTCGCGAGCGCCAGGCAGGCGATACTCGCAAGCGTATCGTGGAAGCGGCCCTGCGTCTTTTGCGAAGACAGGGGTATGCGGGAACAACCATCGAGGCGATTGCCCAGGAAGCGCAAGTCTCGGCGCCAAGCGTATACGGGATTTTCAAGTCGAAGACCGGGATTCTAAAGGAATTGGTTGATCAAGCCGGATTCGGTCCTGACTACGAAAGTGCCGTTCAGCTCGCATTAAACGCGAGCGACCCCATCGAACGTTTGCGGCTGGCTGCTCCCATTGCCCGTGGCATACACGAGTCGCAGAGTGCAATTCTCGATCTGCTGCGCGGTGCCGGCGTCGTGGCGCCCGAACTTGCCCGCCTTGAGCGCCAAAAGGAGGGTCAGCGTTACGAGAGGCAGGAAGGTACCGTCGCTCTGTTGCGTAGTTCGGGCAAGTTGCGTGCGGGACTCGACTACACCACGGCGCGCGATATTTTCTGGGCGCTGACTGGAAGGGACCTCTACCGAATGCTGGTGCGCGAGCGTGGATGGTCCGCCGACAAGTACCGAGACTGGCTTGCCGATACGCTTGTGGACTCCTTGGTGGATCCTCAAAGAAAGGCTCAGAGCTAGATCGCTGAAATCCTTTTCGCGCTTCCCGGAAGCCGGCCTCGGAGCGATCCGCGCGCAATCAGTCGGGAAAAACAGCCAAGTTCAGTCTGCGCAGGCGCTCCGGATCTGCGATCACTTCCATCTTCGTGATCCGATGTCCTTTGACAGTGCATGAGATTAGCGTACGCAGGTGCCCATCAGGAGCAACCGTAATCCCTCCGGACCCGTTTACCTGGTGGCCGTGCAACCCGAGCGATATCTCTGTACTTGAGCACCTCCTCTGCCACCCTCCTGGCGCCATGGAGTTCTCGCGCCTCGTCCAAAGGCACCGCGAAGCGGTCGGCTCAGCGTACAACGTCTTCATCGAGTGCGGCAGAAGACTGTTCATATCTCCGGTGCGCAAGGCTGCAAGAAAAGCTTCGACGGTTTCACGCTGTTCAGAGAGAGCGACACCAGAACCTCTGTTGGTGCCTCGCACACGCCGGCGCGCCCGGCTCGCCAACTGCCTTGCCGCAGCCGGGGACCGTCCTACAATGGCAGCAATATCTTCGAAAGCAACATCAAACACGTCGTGCAACACGAAGGCCACTCGCTCGGCCGGAGCAAGCCTTTCGAGAACAACCAGCAGCGCCAGGCCGACGGACTCGGCGAGAACTGCCTCATCTTCCGGGTCTATGCCCTTGGCGCGCACCCGAGGCTTTGATCCCTCCACTTCCAGCGACTCCTCGCCTCGTGATTTTCGGGAGCGCAGGATATTTAGACATACCCGCGCGAGCACGGTGGTGAAGCATCCTTCGAGATTCTCGACGGCGCTGGCATCAGCATGACCTACACGCAGCCAGGATTCCTGTACGGCATCGTCCGCCTCGGTCAGCGATCCTAGTATCCGGTACGCTACCGCACGCAGATGTCCTCGGCTGGCCTGGAATCGTTCCGCCAGCCACTCATTCCCGTTCATTGGTCACATTCTCTCATCACATTTTCTCATCGGGGCGTGTCATGGTAATGACACGCAAAACCCAGTCATTGTGACAGGGATATTTGGAGGATGTTTGTGAAGTTGCTACGAATCGACTCTAGCCCATTCGGCGAAACAGCCATCTCACGCTGCCTTACCGAGGAGTTCGTGCAGCGATGGCTTGCCGAAAACCATGGTGGCGCGGTTCTAACCCGCGATCTCATCACAACTGCCATTCCGCACGTGGATGCTGCCTGGGTGTCAACAAACTACACTCCCAATGGCTCGCGCACGCCCCAACAAAACGAGATTCTCAAACTCTCAGCAGAATTGATTACGGAATTAACGGACGCAGACGAATACGTCATTGGACTGCCGATACACAATTTTGGACGCCATCTATATTCAAGCTGTGGATAGACCAGATCGTCACTCCATCAACGCTTTTGGAGAGGCCGCTGGCAGGGAAGCGCGCCACCTTCATCATCGCGGCTGGAAGGATTTATGCTCCCGGTTCGCCGGACTCGAATAAAAACTACTTGGTGACCTGGCCTCGCACCGTGTTCGGCTCAGTTGGCCTGAGCGATATGCAGTTTGTGATCGCCGATGGCACGAAGAAAGTACATAGTGGGGTGTTAGACCGACAACGTTCCTGGTCTCGCATCTTGAAGCAATTCGTGCTCTTTTCGCCCACGAACAGCATCCAATTGAGGTCCAGACTTTGTGACGCCTCGAACTACCACACCCAATTTTCGGGTGACGTGAGCGGCGCAATGGACTAAGGACCATTACCACTCGGAGTATCGACCCGTGGCTTCAATACAGCAGAACGAGAAGCAGACCGCAGCGTCACCGATTAGGACCCAGCCCTCTATTGTGGGACTATGGGGTGTTCGATATCAGGTCAAAGATGTTCAGCGGGCAATTGCGTTTTATACACAGACGCTTGGTTTCCAACTGGACATGAAAAATCTGCCCGCCTTCGGCCAGGTTTCAATTGATGGCCTCAAGCTGATCTTAAGCGGTCCCGGCGCTTCGGGATCGCGGCCAATGCCCGATGGCCGTCAGCAAGAGCCAGGCGGCTGGAACCGAGTGGTTCTTCAGGTGGAAGATTTGCCTGCGCGCATTGCTGACCTGAAAGATGCAGGTGTGCGGTTTAGAAATGAAATGGAAGTCGGCCCCGGTGGCAAACAGGTTCAAATCGAAGATGCCGACGGCAATCCAATTGAGCTGTTCGAGCCTGGTCGCCATTGAGGAGTCGCAGGATAAACGAGGAAGTCAACCAGGGCAACCACTGCTTTTCGACCGTGTCGGAACGGCTCCCGACCGCTCTCCACCTACAGTCGAAAGTCGCAACCTAGACGGACAGAGAACCAGTTTCCATTCTTGGTTTTTGCTTTCCATCGCAAGGAGTAGGTCATCGCGAAGGGAATGATCAGCAGGCTAGCGCCCTCATTGAAGCTGATGTCGTGCTGTGCCAGCACATCAGGCGAGAAACCCTCTCTTGCGACCTCCCTCTCCGCCGCTGGCTGCCCTGCTGA
>JBPYDQ010000762.1:0-4226 GCA_051986135.1 Terriglobales bacterium
GTCAGTCAAATAGACCGAACTTCATGTCGTCCCGAAGCGGCCTCGATACACACTTGGCACAACCCCGAAGCGGCGCTCGAAAGAGCGGCGGAAACTATCGGCGCTGCCAAATCCGACTGAATCGGCGACGCCTTTGATGGCGCTGCTGGAATTCGCCAAGCGACGGCGGGCTTCGTCCAATCGCAGGTTTTCTACGAATTCGCCCGGGTTCACTCCGAAAGCCTCTTTGAACCGGCGAGTGAAATGCCTCGGCGACAAGCACGCGCGCTCGGCCAGCGACTCGACGGAAAGATCCTGCTTAAGGTGGGCGCTGATCCACGGAGCCAGGTCTGACAAGCGATCGCTGGAGCGGGTCTGGAACTGCAGGGGTTCGGAATATTGCTCCTGCCCGCCTGGGCGCTTCAGATACACAACCAGTTCGCGCGCAACGCCTAATGCCAGCTCAGGCCCATGGTCTTCTTCGATCAGTGCTAGTGCGAGGTCGATGCCGGCGGTGATTCCGGCAGCGGTGTAGAACTTTCCTGCTTTAATGAAAATGGCATCGGCGTCCACCTGGACGCGCGGGAAGCGCTGCGCCACGTCGCGGGCAAACTTCCAGTGGGTGGTGACGCGCTTGTCATCGAGCAGCCCGGTGGTGGCCAGCGCATAAATTCCTGTGCAGATGCTCGCGATCCGTCGAATGCTTCCGTCTCGCTCAAGAATCCAGTTCGCCACCCGCTGGTAGTGTTCCCGCACGCGCAAGCCGCGGCCACCGGAGATCAACAATGTGTCCAGCAACGGGGAACGGTCCAACGTTGTATGCGGCTTCAGTAGAACGCCCGATTCAGCAGCGAATGCCCTACGCGTCAAGCCGAGCACGACGACCTTATACCCTGCGGCGGAACCTTTTGCCCGCAAGTGCTCATCCGCTATGGCGAAAGCGTCTGCAGGACCGACCAGATCGAGCGCCTGCACATCGGCATAGCCCAAAATGCCGATAGTCCTGACGGTCGGAAAGTTGCCCTTTGTTTTCCGAGAATTCTTACCCATGCGGAAACCCAACCCTTTTCATGCAGGCACTTTAGCTCAGCTGTCGCTCGGTAACGCTAATGTGCATCATCAGGCCAATGGCAGCAATGACGTTACTCCGACATTTTAGGACAGGCAAGCAGCCTGCAACATTTCCCCTTTCCAATAAGTTCTGTCAAAAAGGCAGGAATTGTCGGTTCTCTGTCATTGGCCACGAGCGGACACTGCATACAATGTGTTTTTCGTGGAAGCCTCAAACCTAAGGAAGTGAAGCCATGCAACGGCGTGATTTTTTGCAAAAGTCAGCGGTGTTCGGTGCGGCGTCGACCATTTCATTGCTTACAGAAGGTCTGAGTTTTGGCCGTGATGAAGCAAAACCGTCGAAGAACGTAATGAGCACCTCGGCTGCAAGTGACAATCCCATACTTGTAGCGTTCGTAATCTCACACGGGGCAGTTGTCATCGATTTCTGCGGCCCATGGGAAGTCTTTCAGGACGCTAACGTGCCCGGAAGGAAGGGCCCGGCATTTAATTTGTACACCGTAGCGGAATCACTGCAACCAGTACAGGCAAGTGCGGGCATGCAAATCGTCCCGGATTACACGTTTGAGAATGCCCCTGCGCCAAAGGTCATCGTGATCCCCGCGCAGCGAGGTCAAAGTGAGACCATGTTGAATTGGATCAGGAATGCTAGTAAAAAGGCGGACCTGACCATGTCAGTCTGCATTGGCGCAAACGTTTTGGCGGCCACGGGGCTGCTATCGGGAAGGCCCGCTACTACGCATCACAATTCGTACGGCTTATTTGCCGCAAAGAATCCTGACATCCGAGTCAAGCGCGGAGTAAGGTTCGTTGATGATGGCAATATAGCCTCCGCCGGAGGATTGAGCTCAGGAATCGACTTGGCATTGCACGTTGTGGAGCGCTATTTCGGACGAGATGCCGCTACTCAGACCGCGTACTACATGGAGTATTTGGGCGAGGGTTGGAGAAACCCGGATGCAAACAGCATGTACAAGGAGATCGCCTTATCGAGCCCCGAACATCCTCGTTGCGCTGTTTGCTCGATGGAGGTTGCAGCTGAGTCCGCTCTCAAGGCTGTGATGATGGGTAAGGAGTATTACTTCTGTTCTCAGCAGCATAAAACCCTATTTGAGCAACGCCCAGCTGCCTTCATCGGAGATAGCTTATGACCGATCTGAGTGGCGTCTCGGGGAACCTGCGGCAGACAATTTCTTCGGGCGTTCTCCCGTTGTTGGCTCGGATTGCGATTTGCCTCATCTTCCTACAGGGCGCGATGGGGAAACTATTCGCATGGTCAGGCCAGGCGGCGTACATGGCTCAACACGGAATCCCTGCGGTTGCACCTTTGCTTGCCGCTGCATTAGCGATCGAGTTAGTTGGCATCGTGTGTCTTCTAATTGGATACCAGGCACGTCCGGCTGCGTTTGTGATGGCCACGTATCTCTTTATTCTGTCCGTCCTGCTCCATAACTTCTGGTCCCACTCTGCTGGCCAATCCGAGATGGCTTCAATGATCGCGCAGACGGAATTCATGAAGAATATGGGCATTCTCGGTGGTCTTCTCATGATTACGGCCTATGGTGCGGGCAGATTCTCGCTGGAAGATTTTCTGCGTCGAAGAAAAGAAGATAAATGCCAAAGCGGTGCAATTCGTGAGGCAGCCTCGGTCAGGAGCTCTTAGTGACGAAAGGAGAAAATGCCGTAGTTGTAGTTAATCGGATTATGTCCGTAGTCGTTGGAGTATCCGCGCTCGCAGTGGCTCTCGCATCCCCTTCTGTCCATGCTCAAGACCACAATGTTTTGAATTCTACGCCTGCGATTTCCCTGGCGGAAGCGAGAGAGGCAATCGACCGGGAAGAGACGCTCTGGGCGCAAGCACGGGGCAGCATCGACAAGCAAAGGTTCGAAAATGTGCTGGCGCCGACTTTCTACGCGCAGCTTCCAGGCCGTCGTCTGACACGAGAAGAATTCATTGCCCAGATCTCCAGTTATCCGACGGGAGTAAAGCTAACGAGATTCGATAACAAGGTGCTGACCGTCCAGCAGGAAGGGGACACTTCCGTCGCTCTCATCCTGGAGAAACTCGAATTCGAGCGACACACGGAAAATGGTAAAACACGGACCGAATACTCGATGTGGGTCACGCGTGACGCGTGGAAAAAAATCGGGGACGAGTGGAAGGCCTTGTTTTCCGAAGTAGTCGGCGTGGAAAGATGGAGGAACGGCGAACGGCCGCCGATGAAAGACTGGTAAAACCGCCGCAAGAGCCTGAGGGTTGGCCAAAAGGTAGCGCGCCTGAAGCTCGGGCACGGTCTCGGCCATCTGCGGCAAAATGGCACCATATTGCCGCGTGGACACTCCGCGCCCTCGGAACAAAATCTACCTAGATGCTCGGCAAAAAGAAGGGGAAGTGAGCCGGTGGGGCGAGTGGGGCAGTTAAGAAGCCCTCGAAAAATCTAAGTGATTGCGACGCGGAAACGGATCAAAAGGTCAGATGCCGTCCACATGTCGCCTTCGGCTGGAAGATAAGAATCGCGGTTCGAGTCTCGCGCAGCTAGCAGCCTATCGCGTCGGTCAACTGTCTTATTTGAGCCACTCGAAAGCGAGCGAGTGCGTACCCATCGCCTCGTCGATCAGTGGCTTCGCGATCTCTAATCCATTCTCGCTGTTTGCGAACATCACCACCCCTGACTTCGTTTTTGGCACTGCCATCACGAAAGCCTTGAATGAACCGTTGTCTCCCCAATGCCAGAGCGCATCGGTTCCATCTTTGCGCTCAATGCCCCATCCCAATCCCCAAAATAGATTCTTCGATAGCTGCTTCGGCTCGTGCTTGATGCAAATCCTGCACTCCGGATCTAGTGCGATCTCGGGCGTTTCCATCTCGCGCAGCGTCGCTGGCTTGAGCCCTTTCCCGTTGAGAACCGCCTCAACGAACCGCGCATAGTCCTTAGCTGTTGTGTTCAGCGTCGAAGCCGCCAACGCCTCCTTTGGTTTCTTCACCTCATCGGCATTCCCATGTGAGTCGTAGCCCGTAGCTGTTAGTGCATCAAAGTCTGGCCGCCATACATAACTGCTGCTGGTCATACCCAGTGGCGTGAATACCGCTTCGGTCATATAGTCGTTGAGCGATTTGCCTGTGATCTGCTCAACTACACGCTGCAGGTAGATATAGCCTTCACCTGAGTAGCTAA
>JBPYDQ010000763.1:0-2331 GCA_051986135.1 Terriglobales bacterium
GGGGACGCGCTGTAATAGGCGGCATCCACTTCGACGCAGCCATCCAAGTGCACGGTGCGTTGACCGAACTGGTAATAGCGGAACGGCTCGAGCGGCAGCGGCAATAAAGCGGGTTTTTCTTCGACAAACATGGCTGCTACTTGCCGCTTGGTGGTGCCATGGATTCGGGTATCGGCACAGTTCGTTTCCCAGCGATCCAAATAGGCTTGCCCTTCTTCCAAACTCTCGAAGCGTTTTCCTTTGAGCGGAGTTCTCTGCGCGTGTCCCACACCGGATTCCACTTTTCCTTTGCGATCGGGATCTTGGATCCGGCAAGGCAGGGCCACAGCCCCGTAATGAGTGAGCACGTCGCGATACAGCGGGTTCAGAGTGGGATCGTAGATGTCGGGGACCAGTACACCTTCTTTGAGATTGTCCAGGACCACGACATGGGTACTGCCGCCGAAGCGACGGAAAGCTTTCTCGTGGAGCTCAGCCCAGATGCGGGAACTGGAGCGAAAGGTCAGGAGACGGACCGCCTTGCGGCTGTAACCCAGCGTCATCACGAACAGCCGCGTGCGCCGATACTTTCCCGTCTGCGCATCGCGGACCATCGGCCCCTTGCTTCCGTAATCGACTTGCGCTTCTTCTTTATGGAACGCGTTCCATAAAGAGGATTATGGTGAGTGGCGCGTCATGGTAAGAACAGGGCGCGACCCGAGCTCTTTGCCAGCAGCTCGGGCCTCCCTGCGATTCGCCTGTGCTACATAACGCCATTACAACGACTCAAGCCACTCGATGAGGCTCGACGAGAGTGTTAGTTGCGGCGCTTGAGTTGGGCGCGGCCCACCTCCTAGCTCAAGGGCCTTGCGTTTCATCTCGAGATCAGCCTGGACGTAGACCTCGGTGGATTTCAGATCGACGTGCCCAAGAAAATCCTTCACCATCACGAGGGGTACACCTGACTGAAGTAGATGCATTGCTTTGGTGTGTCGCAGGGTGTGAGGGCTGACCGTCGAACGCGCCAGACTTGGCATTGAACCTGTAGCTCGACGCAGGTATTTCAGCAGAATGTATCGAGCACCGTGGCGGCCCAAACGAGTCCCCCGCGCATTCTGAAGCAATGGATCTTGTTGATCGAGTGGGCGACCGTGAGCGACGAGGAACTTACGGACGAGCTGAGCTGATTGTGGTAGCAAGGGACAAAGCCGTTCCTTTCGTCCCTTACCACGTATGCGTACAAATGGTGGCAGTTCGAAATGGAAGTCACATGGCTTGAGGTCAAGGAGCTCCTGAATACGGGCGCCAGTATCATAAAGGATGCTGAGGAGAACGTAATCACGTTCGCCGTGGCGGGCGCTGCGATCAACCCGCCCAAGTAAGGCGCCAAGTTCCTGCTCGGTGAGATAACCCAGTACTGGGCGGAGCGCCTTTTTTGTGGGGATGGCCAAAACCGAGGTGCATAGAACAGCCAAAGAGGGTTCTCGCGAGGCCACATAGCGGAAGAACGTCTGTATAGCGGCCAGCCGTGCATTTCGTGATCGAACGGTGTTGGAACGAGCTGTTTCCAAATGAGTGAGAAACTCCAGCACCACTGGGGTATTGAGATCCTCTATGGTAAGTCGGTCAACGGAACGTTTGCACCGATCCGCCGAAAACTGCAATAAGAGCTTGATTGCATCTCGATACGAGGCGGACGTATGAGGACTGACGCCTCGCTCCAAGGCCAGATACCGAAGGAAGAAGCTGGACAACAGTGCAGAAAGGGATTGGACTTTCATCATCGACTCCCTTCCTGAATGAGATGACCGAACCGAGCCTGGTGACGTCTCGTGATCTCGCCCGTGAGGTCCCGCGTCAGCTGCAGATAGCGCTGCGAGCTCGCCAATCCAATGTGTCCCAGATACGTGGCCAATGACGGCAACTTCGCCCCCAAATCCACGTTCTGCTCACACCACAGCAAAAGACGGAGCACCGCGAATGAATGACGCAGGTCGTGAAGCCTGATGCGGCTATCGGCTGTCCGCGCGATGCCGGCATTCTTCAGCGTCTGATGAAATGCTCCGCGCAGAGCAGCGATGGAATACTGACCTCCGCGCGGGCTTGGGAAAAGCGGCGAGTTGGGGAGGGAGCGGCCATATCGCTCGCCTGTAACGACGCCGCAGTCAACAATCTGTTTAACCAGGTCCGGTGCAATCGGGACAAGTCGCGATTTGTTGAATTTACTGTTTCGAATGAGCAGCGTGCCGGCTTTGCAATCAAAGTCGGCCTGCGTCAACCGCAGCAACTCCCCGGCTCGTAGCCCAACTAGATACAGAACGCGCAGCGCGGTGCCAAGAACAGCGGCACGTA
>JBPYDQ010000764.1:0-2614 GCA_051986135.1 Terriglobales bacterium
TACGGCCGCCGCCTTGCTGCAGGATCCAACCCTCGCAAAGTTTGCCGGCCGAGTGTCGGACTCCGGCGAAGGACGATGGACCATTAAGGCAGCAATCGATGAAGCGGTGCCCGCGCCGGTGTTAACCGCATCTCTGTACGAACGCTTTAGCTCACGTGGTGAAGCGGACTTCGCGAACAAGCTTCTCTCTGCCATGCGTTACGAATTTGGCGGACACCTGGAGAAACCAGCGAAAAAATTAGAGGCTGCTTGAGAAAGGGATAGCTATGATCAACTCCCACTCAGACTCGCTCGTTTTCTTCGGTGCCACCGGCGATCTTGCTTACAAGAAGATCTTCCCAGCACTGCAGGCAATGGTGAAACGAGGACACTTGAATGTACCGGTCGTCGGTGTGGCCAAGGCTGGATGGAATCTCGATCGGCTTCGGGTGCGTGCCCAGGAGAGCCTGGAGAAACATGGTGGGGTCGATGTCGTTGCGTTCGAAAAGCTATGCAGCTTACTGCGATATGTCGACGGCGACTATCAAGACCCTGCCACGTTCGAAGCCCTTCGCAAAGAGCTGGGGGATGCACACCATCCCGCTCATTACCTGGCCATTCCGCCTGTTCTGTTCGAAACCGTCGTGCAACAGTTGGAGAAATCGAATTGTGGCCGGGGTGCGCGGGTTATCGTCGAGAAGCCATTCGGGCACGATCGTGCGTCAGCGCAGGGTCTGAACAAAGTCTTGCTTCGGGTCTTCGACGAAGCAGACATCTTTCGAATTGACCACTACCTGGGCAAACGAGCAGTGAACAATGTGCTGGCCTTCCGTTTTGCCAACAGCTTTGTGGAGGCGTTTTGGAATCGCACCCACATTGAGAGGGTAGAGATCACGATGGCCGAAGACTTCGGTATCCAGGGCCGCGGGGGTTTTTACGATCAGACGGGAGCCATCCGCGATGTGATCCAGAACCACGTATTTCAAGTCTTGTCGGGTTTGGCGATGGATCCACCTGTCGGACTGGATAGCGAATCGATTCGTGACGAGAGAGTGAAAGTGCTGAAAGCGATTCCGGCCATCGAGGAGAAGAACCTGGTTCGCGGTCAGTTCCGCGGCTACCGCGATGAAAGCGGCGTTGCCAAGGGCTCGCAGACAGAAACCTTCGCCGCTGTGGAGTTGCAGATCAATTCCTGGCGCTGGAAAGGTGTGCCTTTCTACATTCGGGCCGGCAAGTGTTTGCCTACGACTTGCACCGAAATCGTCGGCAAATTCCGTAAGCCTCCTACGCTGATTGCCGACAGCCTGTTGGTAGAAAACCATCTGCGGCTGCGTTTGAGTCCCGAAGTGACGATCGCTATGGGAATGATGACGCTGGCTCCTGGTGCTGAAGGACTTTCGCTTCAAACGGGCGAGATGGTGGCCAGCCATTCTCCACGGGCCGATGAAATGGACGCGTACGAGCGTCTGCTGGGAGCAGCGATGGCAGGAGACAGCACGTTGTTCGCGCGCGAGGACTACGTGGAGGAAGCATGGCGTATCGTCGATCCGGTGCTAAGAATGAGCACGCCGATTTACCAGTATCAGAAGAATACCTGGGGACCAATTGAGGTTGAACGAATGACACCGATGGGAGGCTGGAGCAATCCAACCAGCCATGAAGCGTTTGTGGACCTGAGCGAAGCGGCTGCGTAAGAAAAAGCCGGCTAACTTTTGAGTCCGCAGTGCCGGGAGAAGGCGTGATGAAAATTGAAGTCTATAGCAATGCTGACACGGTCGCCCAGAAAGCTGCTGCGCTCGTCGCGGCCGAGGCGAGAGCTGCGGTCTCGGCTCGCGGCGCCTTTGTCATGGCCGTCAGTGGCGGGCACACCCCATGGCAGATGCTGCGTGCTCTCGCAGGTGAAGATGTGCCGTGGGACGCCGTGCACGTGGTGCAGGTGGATGAGAGAGTGGCACCTACGGGCGACCCGGACAGAAATCTCACGCACCTTCGTGAGAGCCTACTCGAGCATGCGCCTTTGCGCCCTGAGCGGATCCACGCGATGCCGGTCGAATCGTCCAACCTGCAGGCGGCATGCGAACAATACGCGCTGAGTCTACGGGCGATCGCCGGTTCACCGCCTGTGCTCGATCTCGTTCACCTGGGACTCGGACCCGACGGCCACACGGCTTCGCTGGTACCCGGAGACCCAGTGCTTGAGATCAACGATGCAGATGTTGCCCTTACAGGACTGTACCAGGGAAGGCGACGAATGACGCTGACCTATCCGATTCTCAATCGTTCCCGCCGGGTATTGTGGCTCGTGACCGGAAGCGACAAGGCGGGAATGCTGGCCCGATTACGCCTAGGCGATGCTCAGATTCCAGCTGGTAGGGTTCGCACGGATCACGCGCTGGTACTGGCGGACCGAGCCGCAGCCGGGGGACTGGATGACGTTTCAAAAGCAGAAGTAGCTTGAGTGGACCGCGAAAGCAAGCGAACGACACATCGCCGAATTCGTTTGCGAGCCCCATAGAAGGAGGGCACATGCGCATCGGAATTGCCACCGATCACGGCGGGTTTGGGTTAAAGGAGGACCTGCGCGGACGACTGGCTGCAGCAGGTCATGAGGTTGTCGAGTTCGGCGCCTTCAAGT
>JBPYDQ010000765.1:0-3309 GCA_051986135.1 Terriglobales bacterium
GACGAGTCGGGGACGCGCTTCTTGAAACTCGGTTCTGAGTGGCGGCACCTCTCGAACAATGGCTGAGAGCGAAGATGCTAGAACAGAAGAGCCAAGCACGCCGCTCGGGGGCAAATAACGGATACGCCCAACATCAGGTTACGACCGCCAAAACGTCTCCAGCATTGACCGCCGCGCCTTCACTTGCCAAGATTTTCTGCACGGTTCCCTTCTTCGGCGACTTTATCTCATTTTGCATTTTCATCGCTTCCACTACCAGCACACCCTGACCCGCTTCGACTTCAGTCTTCTCGCCGGCCAGCACACGAACTACCTTGCCGGGCATCGAAGCCACGAGCTTGATCGGTCCCCTCTCAAGGCCAGCCCGCGCCTTGCGGGAGCGCAGAGAACGCGGGTCGGACAGCTCCGCGGCATAGGGCACCGGGCCAACCCAGAAATACGTCTCCCGAGGAGTCCGTTCACGCTTCACTTCGTACGCCTTGCCATCGAAGAGCACGGAGAGCACATCGCGGCCGGCTGGTGCGGCATCGAGCAGAACATCACGCCCGTCCAGCTTCGATTGCCACCGGCCCTCGCGGTGGTCGAGCTCCAGACGATGTTTGCGACCTTCGATGGTGACATCAAAAAGCATAAAGAACAGTGGATAGTGTTAGGACCAGCCGATCAAGGCTTATCGGCTAACTATTAAGTTTCGGCTTCTCAATCCCTTCCAGCCTGGCGGCGCGTTTCCAGCTTGCGGATGAATGACCATCCTGACGAGATGGCGATCGTCCGTTCGTGGATCCGGTCGATCGTTTTCCGCCGGCGTCCAGCATTTCGAAGATGCCGGCGGCTATTGCGGCTATTTCGCTGTTCTCACGGGAGTCTCTGCCGGCCGGGGGTATCTGCGCCAGGAGGAGTCTGTCGAGCGACCCAGTATCGACGTTTCCGGCCTGAAAGCTGGCATCCTCGAGAAGTCTTCGAAACAAAGAAATATTGGTCTTAATTCCGCCAATGAAATACTCGCTCAGGGCGCGCCGCAGGCGGCCGATAGTCTGCTCGCGGTCACTGCCGTATCCGATCAGCTTGCTAAGAAGCGGGTCGTAGTCGACTGGCACTGTCCAGCCTTCGTACACGCCGCTGTCGTGGCGAATTCCCGGCCCCGACGGGCACAACAACAAAGTGATTTTGCCTGGACTCGGGAAGTAGTTGTTGTCCGGATCCTCGGCATAGATGCGGCACTCCATCGCATGTCCGCGAAGTTCGACGTCTTGCTGCTGAAAAGGCAGAGGTTCGCCGGCGGCAATCAGAATTTGCAGATGCACCAGATCCAAGCCAGTAATCAACTCGGTGATGGGGTGCTCCACCTGCAATCGCGTGTTCATCTCCAGAAAATAGAAATTCCTGTTTTGATCGACAAGGAATTCGACCGTGCCGGCATTGCTATATTTTGCGGCCCGGGCAACTTTGACTGCGACTTCGCCCATGCGAGAACGCATGGCAAGATCGACCATCGGGGAAGGGGCCTCCTCCAGAACCTTCTGGTGGCGACGCTGGATCGAGCACTCGCGCTCCCCTAACCAAACCGTATTCCCGTGTTCATCGGCTAAAATCTGCATTTCGATATGGCGGGGATTAAGGATCGCCTTTTCGATGTATACCTCATCATCGCTAAAGGCACGCTCGGCCTCGCTACGGGCGCTCGCCAGGGCCGATTTCAACTCGCCCGCGCTATCGACCAGACGCATGCCCTTCCCACCGCCACCTGCCGCTGCCTTTAGCATGACGGGATAACCGATCTGGGACGCTACCTGCTGGGCTTCTTCAAGAGACTTGAGCCCGTGAGCGATGCCCGGAACAAGGGGCACGCCAACCTCGCCCATTTGCTGGCGAGCGCGAGTCTTCGAGCCCATCAGTTCGATCGACGCGGCGGTCGGACCGATGAACTTTACCCCAGCGTGGGCACAGGCTTGGGCGAATTGCGGATTTTCGGAAAGAAAGCCGTAACCGGGGTGAATCGCCTCGGCGCCCGTGCGCTGAGCCACGTCGAGGATCTTGGCGATATTCAGATACGACTCGGCCGCCGCGGCCGGACCGATGGGATAAGCTTCATCCGCCTTGCGCACGTAGAGCGCGGCCCGATCAACCTCAGAAAAAACGGCCACCGAGGCGATGCCCAGCTCGCGGCAGGCCCGCATGACACGCAGCGCAATTTCGCCACGATTGGCAATCAAGATCTTCTTGAACATCCCTCACCGAACGCCTAGGAGCGATTTGGAGAGTTCTCCGGCTGCCAACTCTCATTAAACTTAGATTTCATCAACCCGGGCTCAACAACCAAGCTGTCAACGGCATTGTTAATGACCTGCTCGATCAGTTTGGTGCGCCCTGCCCAGGGCAAATAACACTTTTGAATGAGAAGCGCAGTGACCCCATGGATCGCGGCCCAGAGAGCCTGCGCAACGGTTTCTACGTCCACTTCTCGAAAGCGGTTTTCCTCGACGCAGCGGCCAACCATGAAGCGTATCATCTCGCATGCCGGGTGCATTCGATACGGTTCTTCCTCGGAAGAGGACCTGACAACGAAGGCAAGACGATAGTCGTTAGGATTGCGCAGGCCAAACTCGATGTAAGTGTACATCGCCTTTTTTAGCAGAACCACGGGATCGCCGTTCCGATGGCGCTCACCAAGCCCGCTGAGCGCGCTAGACAATCGTTCAAACCTCTCTTCGACCAACGCCTGGAACAGCTCGTCCTTGCTCGTGAAATACAAATAAATCGTGCCTACGGCGCAACCGACAGCCTCGGCCAGTCTACGCATCGAGAAGCGCTCGTAGCCATCGCGATTGAACAGGTCGCGAGCGCATTCAAGGATGCGGCCGCCAGCGCCTGCTTTCGAATCCGGGGTATCGTTGTCGGCTTCGTGATGAACAGTATTCATGTGGACAACTACCCATGATACGGAACTGTATTCATCAGTCAAGCAGCAAATGGCTTATACGAATTGATGAACTATGTTCAGCCAAGGAAGGCCAGCCACGCTGTTCTGAGTTCTCATCTGCTGATCAAGCACTGCCTTCCATACGGTAGAATCGGCTTTCCCATGTTAATTGTTGCGATGACGAGTTCGGCTTTGGCAGAGGCTTAATGCCAACCGCTCCTGTCCTGGAACCTACGGCGAGCGCCAAGCCTCGATTCCTCCTGCGCGGCCTGGCGGCCTGCTACGCCTGGTTGGTGGTGGCAGTGCTGGTCGCCGCAGGAGCAGTTCTGCGTTTTCATGCTCTTGGCCAGAAAAGTGTCTGGATCGACGAGGGCGTCAGCATCGCGATG
>JBPYDQ010000766.1:0-12309 GCA_051986135.1 Terriglobales bacterium
GGGTACGATTGCGGGTGCTCGCCGATGGCTCGTAGCATGCTCATACGAGTATGCGAGTCTGAATAGCGTTGCCTCTGACCACGATGCTCCTACGAACTCCAGGCCTATGGGCAGAGAGTTCCGTGCATAACCCATCGGAACCGTAATCGCAGGGAAACCGGTTGGCGGCGAAAAGCGGCCGCTATTCTCACCGTCTGGCGTATTCAGATCACCGATCAGGCGCGGCGGATTGCTCCAGCTCGGATAAACCAAGGCATCGAGTTTTTCACCATCAAGCGCTCGCGAGAGCAATCGGCGCAGCTCGCGCATCTCCGCTCGGACAGGCTCACAGGCGGTATCGTCGTGCGGTGGTTTAGGCGAGATCTGCGCTGCCCTTAACAACCACTCGATAGAAGGATGAAACTTGCCTGATTGAAGGATCTCATCCACGTCGTGAACTGGGGCGTGGGGGCCTACACTCGCGAGATAGTCGTGTAACTGATACTTGAATGGAGAACATCTTGTCCAAACCAGATCCTCGCCCTTCGTATAAACGTTCGGCGTTCTCTCTAGCTCAGGAAGCGAGACGGGATCGACCACACTGGCACCCTGCGCCGTGAGGTCAGCAATCGCCCGATCGAACAGTCGGACTACTTCCGGGTCGGCGGTTGGACCCAATACGTAGCGTAGGACACCGAGACGGGCACCACGCAAGCCGTCTGGCCGGAGAAACTGGGTATAACCTCCCGTCGGCATTTTGCCGCGGCTGGCCTGAGTGATCGGATCGTCCGGATCTGGCCCCGCGATTACATCAAAAACCGTGACGGCATCGGTAACCGTCCGTGCCATGGGGCCACCGATATCGCGATCAAGGTCGAGCGGGACGATTCCCGATCGGCTGGTCAGACCCATAGTCGAGCGGATTCCTACGAGGCTGGTATGCGAGGACGGTCCTCTGATCGAATCCTCCGTATCGCTTCCAAGCCCCACTGCGCCGAAGTTCGCCGCGACCGCTGCTGCCGTGCCGCCACTCGATCCTGCGGTTACGCGGTCCAGTGCATACGGGTTTCTTGTATAACCCGGCAGGCGAGAGGAAACCGTTTCGACTCCACTGGAGGCAAACTCCGACAAGTTCGCTTTGGCAAGCACAATCGCACCCGCTTCGAGGATTTTCCTGACCTGAAAAGCGTCGCGAGTTGGGACCATCCCAGCCAGAGCGAGCGAGCCTGCGGTCGTCTCCAAGCCTGCGGTATTAAAGTTGTCCTTCACGATAAACGGAATGCAGTGCAGCGGGCCAGTGAGACCGCGAATGGCGAACTGGGCATCGAGTTCGTCGGCGCGGGAGAGTGCCTTGAGATTGATCGTGATCAGTGCATTTATCGCCGGGCCACGCTTATCATAAGCATCAATTCTATCCAAATACAGTTGGACCAGATCATGGCAGGTGAGAGTCTTTGCCTTGATTGCACCGTGGATACGGCTGATCGTCGTCTCTTCAATCTGGAACGGCGTTTGCGCGAGAATGTCAGCAGCTACAAACAACGTGCAAAAGCAGATTGCCAGGAAGCGGTGGTTCCAGCTCATGCGAGCTCCCTGATCTTCAGGACAATCCGCGCAGTTGTTCGATTTCACAAACGCATTCAGATGCCATTTCGCCACACAATCTTGCCTCCCACAATCGTGAGTATCGCTTTTGTGCTGGCAATATTTTCGGGTGGGATTTTGTACAGATCCTGCGATAGAACAATAATGTCTGCGAGCTTGCCCGGCTGCAAAGTCCCGAGGCGGTCTTCCATGAATTCCCCGTAAGCCGCATTGCGAGTGTATCCCGCTAGCATCTGATCGAGCGAGAGGCGTTGCTTCGGGAAGAACGGTTCACTCGTTCTTTGAAACGTGCTTTTGCGGGTCAACCCCATCTGTAAGATCGGGAATGGGTCAAGCGACTCGACAGGCCAATCACTTCCCATAATCAAAGTGGCCCCCGGAGAGATGATGTCCTGCCACGGAATCCCCTCACTGAGCCGCTCAGGGCCTACATTGTCAGCCCAGGGGTCGCCTTTCCGCGGGCAGCACCAGGGTTGGATTGCTGCGAGCACTCCCAAGTGAGCGAGCCTAGGTCGGTCTGCAATGTCCACCGTTTCCATGTGCTCAATTCGCCAGCGACGATCACGGCGGCCATTTTGTTCATCAACCGCTTCGTAGGCGTTCAGGACCGTTCGCACCGCGCGATCGCCTATGGCGTGCGTCATCACCTGAAAACCTCGGCGATCAAGTTCGAGAAAGTCGCGTTTGAATTCTTCCTCGGTGTAGAGCGTGTCGCCGTCTTCACCGGGGGTATTAGCATAAGGAGCGAGCATTGCCGCAGTGTGAGTTTCTATAACGCCATCGGCAAAGAACTTGACCATCCCTGCCCGCACCCAGTCATCATGGAACCGGTTCCTGGCTTCTTCAAAACTCGCCAGCTCTTGTGCAGACAGCGTGTGGCGGACTCCCACATCGTCAGCGAACGCCGTTGCCGTCCGTACAGTGAGCTCGCCGCGATTGTGAAGTGCCTGATATAACTCCAGTTCGGGAATGTCTCCGGTAGCATTCACAACACCGGTGATGCCGTGCTGGTTTGCGAACACCAATCCCAAGCGAAGCCGCCGCAATTTTTCTTCCTGCGAAATGGTGGTGTTCATTACATCAAGCACCAGTCTCTTCGCGCCCTCCTCCAGAACTCCGGTTGCCTCGCCATCCTTTGCGCGAACGATAATGCCATGTGCTGGGCCATTCGGGTTCGGTGTGTCGCGACCAATCTTCGCAGCAGCCAGAGCTCGCGAATTTACCCAGAGACTGTGGCCGTCTTCCGACATGATTGAAACCGGACGATCAGGGAACACTTGGTCCAACAGGTCCTTGGTCGGCAATCCGGTAGGCCAGAACCTACCGTAATGCCAACCGGCACCATAGATCCATTTTTCATCAGGATGGGACTTGGCGTATTCGCGAAGCACTTTCTCAAGTTGACCCACATCTCTGGCGTCGTAGATTTGGATTCCCGCCAAGCCGTAGCTTCCCCAGAGAAAGTGCGTGTGTGTGTCGATCATGCCGGGCATTGCCATACGGCCGCCGAGGTTGATGAGATGGGTGCTCTTCCCGCGGTACTTGGCTAATTCTTTGCTACTACCTACGTCTAGAATGCGTTCGCCACGAATGGCCACGGCTTCGACCCACGGCTGGGCTGGGTCCGATGTGTACACGTGACCGCCAAGGATCAGGATGTCAGCAGATGGAGATTTTGGTTGTGGATGAACCGACGGCAGCCAGAAACCTACCGACAGCAGGAAGATCAGAATCGTTGCTGAACGCGTACCCATCGCTGTGCCCCGAGGTTGACGGTTACAAACTCTCACCCAAACTTCGGTCCTAAAGGACGGGAAATTACTACACGACGTCGACGCACGCAATAAGTATTCGCAGCAGAGTACCAGTTGGCATTGTTTCGGTTTTCGCTTGACAGGCCTGTACTCTGGATCTAAAGTTCGTTGCCTTAGCCAAGCTAAGCGGTTGCCGAGTTTTCAACCGCCAGTTCTGGTTGAATAAAGTTTTTTTACCCATCATCAACAATAGCTTTTTCAAAGATAAAGCGTTTCAACACACGCGGTCACAGAATACCCGGAATCGCCTCTTCTCTTCGGAGACCAGGCAGGAGGCCGCTCATGAAATACGTACGCCCGGTTGTATTGCTTTTGCTCGCTTGCCCTGCTCTTGTTTGTGCTCAAACAGCGGTGACGTCAGTGCGCGGCACGGTCACCGATCCTTCGGGCGCAATAGTTCCGGCCGCCGAGGTCATCCTCAATGACTCGGCTACCGGTTTCGAGATCAGTCACACCACCGACGCGAGCGGAGCCTATAGCTTCCTTCAGATTCCCCCCGGTCGGTACATCATCAGGGTAAGGAAAGCGGGATTTGCGGAGCAGCCCAAAGACGTCGAGCTGCTGGTGAGCCAACCGGCCACGATCAATTTCTCTTTATCCGTGCAGAAGTCGGAAACAACCGTTGAAGTGAACTCCGAAGCACCGACGATCAATACAACTGACGCTACTATTGGCAATGCAGCCGACAACGCGATTATTCAGGCGCTGCCGATGGAGGGCAGAAATGTCCCTGACCTGTTGAGCCTGCAGCCGGGAGTGGTATATCTGGGGCGGCAAATCAATCAGGACTTGGACAGCCGCAGTGGTTCGGTCTCTGGAGCGCGTTCTGATCAAAGCAATGTAACCCTCGACGGGGTAGACAACAATGATCAGAGACAAGGGTATGCATTTACCGGTGTCCTGAGGTCGACTCTGGATTCGGTCGAGGAGTTTCGGGTCACCACCACCAATTCCAATCCTGAGAGCGGGCGCTCATCTGGAGCACAAGTTAATTTGGTGACCAAGAGCGGAACCAACCACCTTCACGGCAGCCTTTACGAATATAACCGCAACACCAAAACCGCCGCCAATGACTGGTTTAACAAACAAGCAGAACTTGCGGCAGGACTACCGAACCGTCCCGGACAGCTGATTCGTAATACCTACGGAGCTACCCTCGGTGGACCGATTCGCAAGGATCGTCTTTTCTTCTTTGTGAACTACGAAGGCCAAAGGACAGCCGAGAACCGTCAGGAGACCTGGGAGGTGCCAACCGCCTCTTTGCGGCAGGGGGTGATGAAATACGTAGATGTCAACGGCAACACAGTTACATTGACCCCGAAACAGCTGGCTGCCATGGATCCGGGCTGCTTCCCCACAACCTGTCCTTGGGGTCCCGGCGTGAACCCAAACAGTCTGGCCCAATTCAATAAGTATCCTCTGCCAAATGGAACCAATCTTGGCGATGGGTTGAATACGGGATCTTTCACCTGGTCCGCGCCAAATCCAATCACTCTGAACACCTACATTGCCAAGATCGATTTGGCGATGTCGAATACGCAACGATTGTTCGTGCGCGGCAATCTGCTGGGTGACCGGACTTCACAGCCACCACAATTTCCTGGTGGCGCGTCGAGTTCCACCCAAGTCAACAATTCAAAGGGGGTAGCTGCGGGTCATGTGTGGACAATCGGGAATAATCTAGTCAACAACTTCCGTTACGGATACATACGGGAGGGGTTAACCAACCTGGGATCGGGCAATGCGTCCTTCATCGATTTCGCCGAAATCAGTCCCCTGGTCGCAGAGAACAAAAGCATCATCCTAAATGTCCCAGTGCATGACTTTGTTGATGATTTCACCTGGGTAAAGTCCAAACACACCCTTCAATTCGGAGGAAACTGGCGCCTGATCCACAACAATACACTCTCGGATGCGACTTCATTCAGCTCCGGGAGCATGGGTGCCGGCCTGCTCAATCCTGCCAGTGTTGCAAATACGAGTAACAGCACACGCACGGTTAATCTGGACCCTTCGGGGTTTGGTTATCCCAAGGTCAGTGACACGTTCGCGACTTCCTACGATAACCAAGTCTTGGCGCTGGCTGGCATCATTAGCGGCGTTACCGACAATTTCAATTATCAGGTAGCCGGCAATGGAAGCGGTGCCTCGCTTCTTCCTACCGGTTCGTTCATCCCGCGAAATTTCAAGAATAACGAGTTCGAGTGGTACCTGCAGGACTCCTGGCGTTTAAGACCGAATCTGACTATCACCGCGGGTGTTCGGCACACTCTTTTACAAACACCATACGAAGTCAACGGCCAACAGGTGGCGCCTAACATCAATGTCCACGACTGGTTCTTTAATCGTGGGATCGCCGCCTCTCAAGGTCAGATGAACCAGCCGGAGTTCAGTTTCGTCCCCACCGGCCAGTCTCGTGGAGCCAAGCCTTACTGGCCCATGAACAAAGCCAACTTCGCCCCGCGGTTAGCGATTGCCTATTCACCGAACGCTGACACGGGATTTTGGCACACGTTGTTTGGCGGATCTGGCAAGACTTCGATCCGCGCAGGAGCTGGTCTGTATTACGATCATTATGGTACTGGCATCGTCGACTCCTTCAGCCAGTTCGGGTCTTTCGGACTCACCACCGGGTTGAGCATGCCGCAAAACTCATACTCAATTCAGAATGCTCCCCGCTACACCGGCCCGAACAACGTCCCTAGTTACAGCAGTACCAGCATCACCCCACCTGCAGCCAATCAGCCTTATCCGGTAACACCTCCGGATAATGTATTTGGTTCGGGTTTTGCGATCACCTACGGCGTCGACGATCGCTTGAAAACGCCCTACTCGGTGGCAACCGACTTATCGATCCAACGACAATTGCCGAGTGGCTTCACCCTGGAACTGGCTTACGTGGGCAGATTTGGCCGTCATCTCCTAACGCAGATGGATCTCGCGCAGCCGACTGATTACCGCGACCCAAAATCAGGAATGGATTACTACACCGCCTCGCAGATGCTCGATCGAGCATTCGATCGTGGCGCAACCACCGTGGCCCCTATCCCGTATTGGGAGAATGTATTCCCGTATGCTGCGGCAGGGGGGCTAAGTGCGACGCAGACTATTTACAACAACCTCTTTATGGTTGAACACGGGAACGATATCGCCAACCCTTTCTACCTCGACGTGATTTGTGTATACCCAAGTGGTGCTCCCATAGGCCCTCCGTGCCCGCGTGGGCTTTTCTGGTCGAATCAGTATTCTTCCCTGTACGCATGGTCCAGCAACGGCAACAGCAGTTATAACGCAGGTCAGTTGATGATTCGTCATGCAATGAGCCATGGTTTGCAGATGGATTTCGGCTACACCTACAGCAAGTCCATCGACTTGGAATCCGATGCAGAGCGCACCAGTACGTTCGGGACTACCTCGACGACTTCAAGCATTTCAGACAAGACGACGTTCAGCCAGATTCTAGATGCCTGGAACCCCTGGAAGAACCGGGGCCCATCCGACTTCGACACTCGCCACGTCATCACCGCCAGCTGGGTGTATGACCTGCCTTTTGGGAAAGGTAAGCTGGTTGCAGGAAACGCAGGCACTCTACTGGACTCCATTGTGGGTGGCTGGCAGTTTTCAGGACTAAATCGTTGGACCAGCGGATTTCCTTTCAGTGTCTTAAGTGGCTTGAACGGTGGCTGGCCGACCAATTGGAACTGGCGCAGCAACATGGTGCAGACAGGCCCAATCCAGACAGGTCTGTACTTTAATTCCGCTGGGGCGCCTATGGTATTCTCCAATCCGCAGGCGCTGGCCGCCGCCATACCGACCGACGTACCTTGGCGCACACCCTACGCTGGAGATGCCGGTAACCGCAACAACTTTCGAGGGCAAGGCTATTTTGGTATAGATACCGGATTGGCAAAGCTGTGGACAATCCACGAAAGCATGTCGCTGAAGTTCTCCTGGGAAGTGTTCAACGTCACCAACTCAGTTCGTTTCGACGTAAATCCCCTCACTTCCCTCGGCACTCTTTCGAGCGCCGGCGATCTGGGGATCTACAGCCGAACCCTTACTGCTCCCCGAGTGCAACAGTTCGCACTACGGTTTGCGTTCTAGCAAGCACGAGTGGTCTTTTTTATGAGCTGCGCCCTTCGTGACAAGTGCTACACCCGGTGTTGGCATCTTTTTTGTCGTGACAATCGATACAAGCGTCCATGGTCGTTACATTTGTCGCGCGCACGATCTCCATGCTGGCGACATCGCCATGGCAAGCTGCACATTGCTGTCCGGCAGCCAGGTGCGTTCGGTGGCTCCAAAATACGAACGCAGGAAGCGAATAGATTCGTTCCCAGGGAACTGCTTGCTTGGCGCGTGCGAATTGAGCCAGTTTCTTAATCGCCGGCTTTTCGGCAGCGATGGACTGGTGGCAGTTCATGCAGAATTCCGCATCCGGAATAGTCATGCTTTCCCCGGGATCGGGGTTGTCGTGACAGGTGGCACACTCCAGTTTCTGCGCCGAGTGCAACTTATGATTGAACGCGATTGGCTGAGGTGCCCTGGTTCCCTTGGCTGAATCACCTGGCCGCTCCCCAGCCGAAGATGCAATACCGCAAGATAAAAAACCGACTGCCAGGGCAACGCTAATGGTGAATTCCTGCCTCGTGCGAATTGACATTGTCCACCCCTCAAGTGAGGTGCTGAAAGACAAGTAATTCCTGGACTGCTCGGTTTGCCTCATCAATAGCCTGGTTCGTAAAGGCAGCTGCACCCGCGTCAGAATTCGCAATGGTCACGCGGCCGAAGCGCCTGCGCCCCAAAACGTGCGGACGCTGTTCCGGAGGCACATCGGGATCTGCCAGGCTGTCGTACGTATACGCGTACCCGAAAGGCCAGCGATTCACGGTGATGCCGGCAATGTCATCATTGGCATCGAATCCGCCCGGTCCCAGCATGCGATCGAGTTGTTTCCTTATCTCCAGTTCGAACTGCTCAAAGGTCATCGTAAGCAACTCTTGCTGCCCAATTCGGTGTTGCTCTTTGCGAGGAAGCCCCGGCTTGTTGGGATGCCTGACCATATGGACGAGGATTGGCTCGGTGGGAAAACTCACCCCGGAATAGCCTCCGACCCTGGTTCCCGGATCGAGTGCCACATGCGTGTAATACATTCCCGGTGAGCTGATCTGTGAAACCCCTACCTTCTGAAATGCAGTCCATCTACGGATCAGCACGTTGGTGTACATCATCGGTACTTTTACGGGATACTCCAGCGCCTCCTTCTGTTGGGGAGGTAATTCGGGCATGAGGCAGGAAATCAGCCGGTTGTAACACGCGAGAATGCAGTACCTTCCTCGAACCGAATGCAGGTTTCCATTCTGACGATATGAGACTCTGACCCAGTTGCTCTCTTCCGGTTCTTCATCATGCTGCACCCGCACGACGGCGCTGCTTAACCGGATCCTGATCTTTGCCTCAACTTGATCGAGCCGCGAGTAATCAAGCGCGGCATGAACAATCGACTCCATGGATTGAGACGCTGGGAAGGCCTGTGGAATGAGCTTGCTCACCAGCAGCCGAGCGATGGATGCGTTTCCATCGGGGAAGTGAAAAAAGTAAGAGCCTTCATTGAACTCCTGTGGCAAATTTAACCCCATTCCATTGAACCCCCTGGCACCATGTTCAGCAGCCTCAAGCGCAGGAAGTGTGTCCACCCGTTTGTTGTTGCGTGCCCCATTCCCGAGAAAGAAAATCAGCGCATCAGGCGACATATTCGCTACCTTAAGCAGGAAGTCCTGATAACTCATTTTCGCAAGACGAGTCTTCTTCTCCTCTGCGGAGAGGCCCGGCATGTAATCGGGATTTTTTCCGTGCAGGCGAACCAGGTCTCGCCGCGCACCCTCCGATAATGGCGCTTGCGCGAAGAAATCGGGCCATGGTAAGCGCCCATAGCCTGTTACTAGGCGGTCTTCACCACAATGCTCCTTATCGAAGAACATCGCGGATCGCAGGTTAAACTTTGTTTCTAGATCATGGTTGACGAAGGAGGAAAAGCGCTCCACATCGATGCCAAGGTCTCTGATCAACGCCTTCGCCGTGTAACTGTAGGGGTAGGGTGTCGAGATGGCGTAGGTTCCGCCGAAACCGAGAAATGTCTTTCCCTGGTAGTGAAACTCGTTCCGTTTCGCATGTCCGCCAAAGTCGTCATGATTGTCGAGGAGGAGAATTTTCTGTTTCGGCCCCAAAGCCGCACGATAGAAGTACGCCGCGGCAAGACCGGAAATGCCTGCCCCCACGATGACCAGGTCATAGTCCTCGGTGAGCGGTACGCCAGGAGAAACGTCCTTGTATTCGCCTCTCGCGATTGCGTCAAACTCGGCAATCGCTGCTGGATAGTTTCCTCGCAGTCCGGCGCGCAGAGGAGGAGACGAAGGATCGCTACCTTCTTGCTCCGGAGATGGGGACTGGGTGGAGCGCGTTCCGCCACGACGCTCAGCTCTGGAAAGGAAGCCGTAGGTTCCGCTGAGGGCAATTGCCAATCCGTTTAAGAAGTCACGCCGTGCGATTGGCTGAGTCATGCCAAGACGTTTTCCTTCGCTCTGATCGTTCACGCGTTTAAGCTCCTGCGCCGCAATAGCACGTACAGTGCATCCCGGGTCCGCGGCGCGATTATAGCAATCAGAGCGGACGCGAGCACAAGCTTTCGTGGGCAGTCATTGAATGGTTGACTGGACGTCAAGAAGCAGGTCTATGGGCCCGCAAGAGGACCAGCACCGACGGAACAGAATCGCAAAGGTCATCCACACCCCGTCCTCCGGTCGCGTGGCACTACATGGGTGGCTTGTGTAGCTTTTGCTCTTTCGTGCTCGTGTTCAGATTAACGCGCCAGTCATTCTGTTCTCCCGGATGGCGCCGCGAGTTCGCTTGTCCTTCGTTCTGTTGGCCCACCACAACGACCAAGTCACGCACTACATCGCAAACTGTCTTGCGGATCTACACCAGGCCATGCCCCGGCGTGTTGGCAGAGTCACGGTGCGAGGACGCCGCACTTGGGCATCGGGGCGGCCGGGACGGATTGCAAACACACCCAAGATCCGCAGTTCCTACTGGAGCGAACGGCGCTGGAGGAGGTCGGTAAACTGATGGTTGTTGCGGCAAGAAGGAAACTCAAATCCCGGTTCCTTGACCTTTCGGTCAGCGGTCTTTGTGGGAGTGTGCACAGAGGCCACTTCGGGAGTCAGATGGCGCATAAGATGCCGGCCGGAATGGCTCCCTTTTAAATCGGCGCTAACACCCCAATCCCTAGGGCCCAGCTTTCACCACCCCTTGCCCTGGATTAATGTCGTACTCAGGATGTGGTACACCCATCATCCATTTGTCGAACCAGCCCACGATGTATTCGAGCCGTTCGATGCGATGCCAAGGCTCGCCGGAGCGTGAGAGTTCGTGCGTCTCCCGTGGAAAGCTAACCATGGCAGTCTGGCGTTTCAGGTACTTGAGCGCGCGAAATAGCTGTTCGCCGCCTGAGTCTTGCGGAGTTCGATAGTCGGACTCTCCGAGCACAAAAAGAACAGGAGTGTGGATGTTTTTTACAAAAGTGATGGCCGAGCGGTCGATGTAGTCCTGCGGGTCTTCGAATGGTGGAGCTTTGAACCAGTTCGGCTGGAACAGAGTGAAATCAGCCGTATACCACCAGGAGGCCCAGTTGGAGATGTCGCGTTGCGACACTGCCGCGGCGAAGCGATCTGTGTGCGTGATAGTCCAGTCCGTAAGGACGCCGCCCCCACTGCCACCCGTGACGCCAAGTTGCTTATGGTCGATGTACCCCAGCTTGAGTAACTCATCGACTCCGACCATGAGATCACGGTAATCGTCTCCAGGGTAGTGGTATTGGATGATATTGGCGAACTCCTGACCATAGCTAGTCGAGCCACGCGGGTTGATGTAGAGAACCACGTAGCCTTTGGCAGCCATCCATTGAAACTCATGATCAAAGACCCATCCGTAAGCAGCGTGCGGCCCTCCGTGAATATTTAAGATAAGCGGGTACCGCTTCCGTGGATCAAAATCCGGCGGCTTCTGGATCCAGCCCTGAATGTGCTTCCCATCGAAGCTGGTGTAGTTGATTTCTTCTGGCGGGGTCAGGTTGAGCTGTGACCAAAGCTTCCCGTTAAAGTCAGTAATCCGGGTTTGCGTTCCGTTGTTCGCAACCGCAAGAAGATCACCGATTGTCACGGGAGTGGAGACCAGGGCGACGATCGTGCTGGCGGTGGGATTAACCGAAAAATCGAGCACTGCCTGATCGCCATGGGTGATTTCGGTTACCGCCTCGGTTTGCACATCGACCCGTACGATTGGTGTGCGTCCTTGTTTCTCCACCATATCGAACAGCCACCGACCATTAGGCGACCAATAGAGAGCGCGCCCGCGCCCTCCGCGTGGCGCGGCGTTGTCTCCAAACACGGAGCTACCCATGTCGAAGTCGTAGTCAGCGGTTAGGTTTTTCGGCTTCCGGTCAGATGCCAAATCCATAACCCAAAGATCAGGTTGTGAATAAGAGCGAATGGGCTGCGCGACCGACCCGTGGAATGCCAATTTGCGACCATCTGGGCTAAGAGCCAGGTCGCCAATATCCATAGGAACGGAGGCTACCTTTTCAGGGTTGCCACGCGCCGACGGCACCGAGTAAATATCCGTGCTCGGGAGTTCGTAGTAAGGCTCGTCGATGTGCTGTGTAAGGAAGTAGATCCGCGTGTCGTCGGGACTCCAGACAAGCCCACCGTCGTCGTAATTTCCGCTGGTCAGCTGCGTGGGCTTGCTGAGATCATCAGAGGCCGTTGGCACTTGGAGTATCCAGATATGGTCGTGACGTTTCGGGTCTAGGTAACCCTCATCGTTGCTGCGATAAACGGCACGGCTGATTACATGT
>JBPYDQ010000767.1:0-10087 GCA_051986135.1 Terriglobales bacterium
TCGGCCTCCCAGCGCGGGAGGGCAACGGAAAAATCGAAGTCGGCTGTCTGCAAGTGCTGCGCCAACGCCACCGCGTCGCCCGAAGCTTTGGACGTTCCGGCGGCGGTATGCGGTCGCACGATGCAAGTGCTATCGCCCAAGTTGGCAACACTGCCCCGGTGCATTGCGGGGGCCCGGAAATCGTAAATCAACTGTATGAACGGCTCGGGCGTGGCGCGCACAAGTTGGGCGAGCACGGGCGGGAGCTGCTCGTCAGCGCGCTCCCGGAGCGTGACCAAGCGATGCGGCTCTACAGCACCGGCCGGCACGGAGGAATGATGCGTGCGCCCCTCTCGGTCACGCAAAATCTCGGGCAGCTCGCGTTCACGATCTGTGTTCCAATACCAGACCCAGTTGAGCCGACGGGCGCCCGGCTCCAACTCGCCCCGCTCGCCGGGGATCAGGTAGCTGAGCAGATGGAAGTCCGGGCCCTGGAAAAGGGTGAAGCGGTGAGCGAGCGTCTGCACCACCTGCGCAGGTGCCAGCGACTCAGGAAAAACGCCGCGCCAAGCCACGTAACCCGCATAAACCGGCTGCACCTCCGGGAAAAGATGACGACGCACCAAGGAACTCACGCCGTCCGCGCCGATGACCAGATCCGCCTCGGCCCGCTCGCCGCTCGCAAACTCCGCAACCGGGCGCCCCCTCGGTGGAGAGACCGACGCACTCATAGCGGTGGTGGTAAGCCTCATCGGGAAACGCTGCGCGCAACTGATGAAAAACCGCATCCCGAGAGGTGAATGGCGTGGAATCGGGGAAGCGTTGGAAGACGCGGCCTTGTCGATCGAGAAACTGGCGCTCCACAGCTGGGATGCTGAGGGTAGCCAGTGCCGCAATGCCATGAGTCGTCATGCAGTCGAGCATCTCATAGTGCACGACGAGGCCACCGCCGCGTCCGCGCAAGGTCGTCGGCGACTGCTCGTAAACGGGACATCGCAGCCCAAGCATCGCAGTGCTATGCCGGTTGACAGTCCGGCAATCGAACCGCCGATGACGACTACTTTGGGCAGCTGTGATTTCGGCATTGGCGCGCGTGATGACGGCTAACGAGCAAGGTCAGCCAGGCGCGGTCAACCTTCGTTGTGCCGGGGATCCGCACGAGCTACTTCACTCCACCCGGCAGTAACAATAGAGGAACGGCTGCGTCGTGCCAAAAGGAGTGTGATGCAGTTCCTTCGAGCTTTCGATTAAGTGGAAGCGTGCACCAAACACATTGTGCAGGGACTCGGCGTTGTAACGCACAACATCCAAGCCACTGCATTTTGTAGGGCCTTCCGTTCCGAAGGTACTCACGATGACGTGCCCTCCCGGCTTCACGGAATTCGAGACCTGTCGAACGTAGGCAGTGCGCTGTTCCGGGGTTGTTAGAAAATGAAAGACGGTCCGATCATGCTACACATCGTAAGCCCCTGGCACCAACTCGACCTCTGTGATGTCCGCGACGATCCAATGAACGCCCGCTGCCCGTTCTCCTAACCTTTTCTTGTTTACATCAATGGCAGCTTGGGAAACATCCAAGACCGTAATGTTTTGGAATCTCTGTTCCAGCAAGTCGTCAACGAGGCTAGATTCACCTCCGCCCACGTCGATGGTGGACGCAGTACGATCGCTCACCGACCGCTTGATCAAGGCCAGCGAGGTCTCCAAGTGCGGACGATACCAGCTGACCTGCTCCGGTGCCTTGGTAGTGTAGATTTTCTCCCAATGATTGTGAGTATCCATAGCCCTGATTACTCGCTAGAGACTAGCTTACATGTCTCAACACAACTGAAAGCGCTTCCCGGAGAGAACTCTCTCCTCCCTGTCTCGCCCAGTTCTGCGGCGCGTACCAATCAAATATCAGCGCCAAGAGGCCGGACAGCATACTCCTTCTTCCCCACGGCGACGATGTTGACAATGATGGCCAGCGTAAGGCAATGGACAGCCAGCGGTGAGTCTGCCGGACTCATTGGTTCCAGTTCAATGGGACTTCCTCTGGGAGGCGAGACCGCAGCGGACCGGGCACACCTACAGGCACTGGTAGCCACCGAGGATGTAGTTGTTCGCCGACGGCCTAAGCGAAGGCGGCGCCAGTGAGGTCGAAGGCGATGCCCGCGAATGCCCACTCCTTCAAGCCCACAACACCTGCAGGGTCCAAAGTACGGTATTCATGGTCGGCTCCGCGAGCGTGTTTAGTCGATTGTTCTGCAATCCCCTTGATTTACGACCTTTGAGCCGCCTGAGGCGGCCAGTCGGGCGTTTCAATTCCAAACTGCTTCGCGTACTCCGCGTTCAATCGCTGCCAGCCGCCGACCTTCATGGCCTCGGCGCCGACCATGCGTGCAATCGGCTGACCCGCGAGGAGCCGCTCAAGAACGTCAAAGCAGATGTGCCAGCCCGCTGCGCCCCAGGAGATAAAGCGGCGATCGATGTTGTGCCACAGCGTCAGGCGCGTGCCGCCACCAAGGGCTTCGAGTTCCCACCGGATGTCCTTGCCCGACCAGGTGTACTCCAGCACCTTTGGAGCGTCGGCACGCGTCACTCTTGCTTCGGAAACGTGCGGCGTGGGCGCTGCCACCGTGGTGAGCTTCACCGTTCCAACCTTACCCAGGCTCCCGTCGGCTTCGAAGGGAGCCCACTCGCGCAGATGCAACGGGTCGGTTAGTGCCTGCCAGACTTTTTCCCGCGAGTGGCGCAGTTCTCTGACGAGAATGAGAGTCCAGTTCTCTCCGTCCTTTCGTACCTGCGCCCCACTGGCCGGACCCGGTGCGTACTGCTCGCGATCGGTCATCTATCTTTTGCTGTCTTCCTTTTCATTCGTGTTGGTTGATCCATGCGGTCGAAGTGGCTGAACGGCCGACCTCAATAGCGCGCCAGCTGGGTGAGCTGAATGAGGTTGCCGCAGGTGTCTTTCAGCATCGCAATGGTCGAGTAGGGCACGTCGGTGGGCGGCATCGTGAAATCGGCGCCGTGAGCCTTAATCCGCTCGTAGTCGCCCTTAAGATCGTCGGTGTAAAACATGGCCGCCGGCTGGCCCTGTTGAAACATCGCCTGCTGATACGCTTTGGCCGCGGGGTTGTCGTTCAGAGCCAGCTGCAGCTCAGTGCCGCCCGGCTCCTCGGGCGAGGCCACGGTCAGCCAGCGGAATGGGCCCTTACTGAAATCGGCCTTCTTGGCAAAACCCAGCACCTCGGTATAAAAGCGCAGGGCCTTGTCCTGGTCGTTCACGTATACGCTGGTCACTTTTATTTTCATTTCGCTTCTCCTTTGTTACCTTCGCGGTTTGGGCCGGGTCGTCTTCTCCTTGTCTTCCTGTTCGTTGGTGTGGACCGCTGCATGCGGTCGAGGTGGCGTTCGAGAGCATCTACGTGAGCGGACCAGAACCGACGGAACGGCGCCAGCCAGGCATCCACCTCCTGAAGTGGTTCAGGTTTCAGACGGTAGAAACGGTGCTGCGCGTCCACCGTGGATTCCACGAAACCGGCGTCGCGCAGCACCCGCAGGTGCTTGGACACGGTTGGCTGCGGCAGACGAAGTTGACGCTCCATCTCTCCAACCGACTGTTGTGATGAGACCAGCAGGCTCAATATCGCGCGGCGGTTCGGCTCCGCAATGATTTCGAACACAGATTCCATTTCCTTGGTATACTCCACAGAGCATATACTTGTCAAAGCATATACAACCAAAACCTGGTGACAACGGGCTGATAGTGAAAAGTGTCGACTACTCGCTCCACGAGTCGGATGGAAAATGGTTGGTAAGCGATTGCATGCTGCGAAAAGACTAGATTGACTGCCTAGCTCCCGGTTAGTCGCCTCACCCGGAAAAGTTCGTGTTACAACCCACTTTTTCCGATAACGCGCTACTCAGGATCTGTGGAGCCTTACTTCGAACCCTTTCGTACGCACAACCCGACCCGTACCTGCGATTCGTACCTGTTTTGGCGGGTAAATAAGCTGAAAGGCGCTCCTCTCTACGCTCTAAGTTGTTGTCTTGTCTGGCGATGGTGGGCTGACACAGAAGAGGTCGACGGTTCGAGTCCATTCGGGCCACCATTTTTCTCACACTCCGTTTTCTACCGGCGATTTCCTACCTGTGTTCTCGCTTTTCGCCGTGCCATCCACGCTTCGGTTGAGATGGTGCGTTGTTGCTCCGTTTCTCCTTCACGCGCGAGCCTGACTCGGATTTGTAAAGGCCGGTCGCAGCGACTCAATAAATATATGTTGTAAGGTGTTGTATTTTGTGTGGGTTCACACTGTGGAGATGCGCTAGCCGGGTCCACATCCCTTTAGAGCGCCTCCTCCCCTGAGAGTCGACCTCCAGTGGCGCGGTAGCGAAATCACCTGGGGGGAGAGCTAGGTCCCAACTGCAACGATCACCCGCCCCGGTCTCGAGGGATGCTCGAGCAACTCATGGGCGCGGGCTATTTCAGCCAAGGGAACGATTTCCGCGACTTCGAGCCCCTGCCATCCCATCTCAAGTGCCTGGTTGAGACCGCGAGCGGCGTCGATCTTTGCCTCGGCCGGCACATCGTCGCTGCCGACAAAGAAGATTCTGGCGTTCACAAAGACAAGCTGCCAGACCGGAATTTCCGGTTTCGGCACATTCGTGGCGTACGTTGCAATGGAACCGCCTTGTCTCAACACCTCCGTATCGGTCTTGATATTTGCTCCGAAAGCGACCTCTACAACGTGATGAACTCCATCGGGAGCCGAAGCCCGGATGCGTTCCACCAAGCTTTCACCGGTGAGCAGAACCTCGTCTGCTCCTGCTCGCGAAGCGATTTCTTTGTCGCTTTCGGCGCGGCACGTAGCGATTACTCGCCCTCCCGCTCGGTGTGCGAGCTGAACAGCGCAAGCTCCGACCGCACCAGCACCACCTTGCACAAGAACGGTTTGTCCCTCAACCGAACCCGCGACATGAACAGCGCGATGAGCGGTGATGCCGGGAATGCCGAGACAGGCACCCTGTTCCAACGGCACGCCTGCGGGTAGTGGCACCACTTGCTCCAACGGAAGGACCGTGTACTCGGCGGCGGTTCCGAAGGGACGGTAGGACTGAGCGCCATAGCACCACACACGCCGACCGATCCATTCCCGCGACACTCCTTCGCCCACCGCATCAACCGTGCCCGAACCGTCACTGTGTGGAATGACACGCGGATACAGCATTCCGAGTCCAAACGTGTCCTCGCGTTTCTTAACATCTCCCGGATTAACACCTGAAAAGGCGACGCGCATCCGAACTTCCCCTGTGCTGGGTTTTGGGTCGTCCATGTTACCTACGACCAGCACATTCCGCGCAGCCCCCTGCTTTTCGTACCATGCGGCTTTCATAAGTTCAGATCATACTCACAGGCTCGCGTTAGAGCGAAATAATCCCAAATTGACTCGTGTGCGCGAACAAGGATCGTCTCCTCCCTCGAGATAGATTGTCTGCTCTTTCCGGTGGTAAGGGCTGGGGGCAGCTCGGATCGTCCAGGAGACGGCCCTCTCGTCCTGCTGGGAGAGGTTTCGAGGACACTCTCATCAGGCATGTTGATCATGAATCGCCTTTAGGTGGAGAGTTTGAGTTCGCGTGCCAGCCGCCTAAATTCTGGCTGATCTCGTATGGCGTCGTAGGCAGGGAAAACCATCAGCGATCCCAAGAACGGGTCGCGTTCCGCCCGAGCTGTGTCCAGCCAACGCAGGGCGTCCGCTGTTTCGCCTAAGCCGATATACGTCCTGGCAATCGGCAAGGCAGGCACATAACCCTTCTTGCGACGAGCCTGCAGCTGCTCAACGACGCGGCTGGCTTCGACTCTGCGCCCCAGCGCTCCAGCAAGGTAGCCGAAGTAGCCCTCGCCAAGCGGCAGACCACCGGCAAGTTTTCTAGCCACGTTTGCCATTTCCCAAGCATCGTCTTTTGAGTCCAGTGCCGCCAAAGACAAGGCCAGGTAAAAATAGGTATAAGGAGAGTCTCGAGTCAACTCGATGGCGATACGACCAGCGCGGACCGCCTCCTCATAGCGGCGGGCATAATAGTTGGCCTGCACGAGGCGGAAGTTGGTCATTAAGTCCAGCGGGTCGAGTTCGACAGCTTTTTCGGCATGGAACAGAGCTTCGTCATGCCGGCCGAGGAAGCTACAAAGTATGGGGTACACCATGTGAGGAAATGGGTTCGTCGATTCCAGGCTGATCGCTCGCCGGTGCTCTTGTTCCGACTCAGCCCAGCGCCACTGAAACATTCGTAGCATCCCCAACGTGCCGTGGAGACTTGCGGAATTCTCGTCGAGTGCCAGCCCCCTTGAGAGCAAATCTTCCGCCTGGGGAAGCGCACTTTGAGAAGGCACCGCTCCATAAGCGGTGCTCACGATGTGAAACATGGCCGCACCGTAATATGGCTCAGCGTAATCGGGCTCAAGCCGGATTGCCTCCTGCAAGTACTCGAAAGCACGCAGGATATCGTCGGGCCGGCGCCTCTTAAGAAGGTAGGCACCCTTCAAGTACTGCATGTACGCTGTTGCATTGCTTGGATTCGTCTTCCGGACCTGCGAGGCCAAGCGGATGTGCAGCGCCTTGGCTACCGCCGCGCAAACCTCGTCCTGGATGCTGAACAAGTCCCCCACATTGCCGTCGAAGCGCTCGGCCCACAGATTGAATCCATCTCTCACGCCGACCAGGTTCACGGTGATGCGAATGCGGTCTCCCGACCTCCATACCGATCCTTCCAGCACAGCTTCGACCCCCAGTTCCCTGCCCACTTGTGTCGCATCGCAACGCCTGCCTTTGAAGCGAAATACCACGCTGCCCGCGGTAACTCTGAGCCCATCGATCCGCGACAGCACGCGGATCAGCGCGTCGGACAATCCATCACTAAAGTACTCATCCTTGGCATCTGCCGTTTGGTTTGCGAATGGCATCACAGCCACTGCAGGCCGCTTGGGTATCGATACAACAAACCGATAGCCGCGCTTGGGAATGGTTTCGATAAAGCTAGGAGACTCGGCGGAATCCCCGAGTGCGTCACGTAAGCGGCTGACTGCGGAATTCAGGGCTACTTCGAAATCCACCGAGGTGTCCGACGGCCAGAGCCGACGGCGCAGCTCCTCACGAGTCACGATCTCGCCGGGGCGTTCCATCAGCGCGGCGAGCACTTGAAACGATTGTTCGCGGAGCGCGATTGGCACCCCCCTCTTCAACAATCGGCGACCTTCAAAATCGACCTCAAATGCTCCGAAACGCACGCTCATCGACACTGCAAGATTCTTGCTTTCAATCATTTGCCTGTCAACATTTTGGTCAGGCGCAAGCCATTGTCATGTTCTTAATCCCGGTTATTGTATCCATTGCAGATCCAACGATGAGGGAATAAACGAAACGAAATTCAGTAGAAGGTAAGTATGGCAAGCAGCTCCAGCATTGCTTTGGACCCGATGGAGGCAGCGACAATTCGGAAGCTCAGGATCCGGCTGCTGCCGTTCCTGTCTGTACTTTTTGTGGTCGCCTTCATCGACAGAATCAACCTGGGATTCGCGGCGCTGACAATGAATCGAGAACTGGCAATCACCGGCCAACAGTTCGGATTCGCCGCAGGAATTTTCTTCTGGGGCTACTTCCTGTTCGAGGTTCCCAGCAACCTCATCCTTCACCAGATCGGCGCGCGTGTCTGGATCGCCCGTATCCTGATCACGTGGGGCGCGGTTGCCGCTCTGACCGGGTTTGTGCGGTCCGTCCATCAACTGTACATCGCCCGTTTTGCACTCGGCCTGGCAGAGGCAGGATATTTTCCCGGGATCGTTCTGTACTTGGGCTACTGGTTTCGGCAAAGAGAAAAGGCTCAGGCGATTGCACTGATCTTGATAGGCATACCTTTGGCCAGCGTGTTGGGTGGCCCAATTTCAGGTCTGATTCTGGATCACACAGACTGGTTCGGCCTCAGCAGTTGGAGATGGCTATTCATTTTGCAGGGTTTGCCCGCCGCATCCTTGGCGTTTCTGGCGCCTTGCCTGTTGCCGAGCAGACCAGCAGAGGCCAGATTCCTAACCACAGAAGAGAAGGCGTGGATCGACGACCAATTGGAGCGAGAAAACCGGCTGAAGCTGGGGGCGAAGAGACAATCCATTTCCGTAGCACGGATACTGGTTAACCCCAGAGTCTGGCATCTGGCTTGTGTCGGCTTTGGTCACGGCTTTGCCGCCTACACCTTTAGCTTCTGGCTGCCGCAGGTCATGAAGTCACTCTTTGGCGGCGAGTCCAACAGCGTAGTTGGCTTCGCAGTTATGATCCCCAATCTGCTTGGTGTGATCGGCATGATTCTCGTATCCTGGCACTCCGACCGCACCGTGGAGCGCCAATATCACATGGCAACTTTGGGCGCTTTAGCTGGAATTGCCTTGCTGCTGCTCGGAGTGCCTCGCTCTGCCTTATTTTCTCTTGTTCTCTTTTCGGCCGTCGCTGTCGGAGCCTACGGCTTTTTGCCTATCTTTTTCTCTTTGCCTGGCGAATTCCTGACCGACCTCTCAGCAGCTGCGGGAATTGCGCTGGTGACATCGGTCGCCAACTTCGGCGGCTTCGTCGGACCTTATACGGTAGGCCTGATTCGCCAAAAGACGGGCAGCATTTACTCCGGCCTGATCTCGGCCGGGGCTTTTTTCCTGGTATCGGCGAGCTTGGCCTTTTTCCTGCCCAAGCGTTCCCCATCTGCTACTGGCCAACCATCGGGGGCGGCGCATCACGTCGAATCAGGTCCTAAAGCACTACTGGAGAAATCATGAAAGTCAATCCTAAGCCTATTCGCGTCGAGCCGGCATTTTCGGACCGCGAACAGATTCGTGCCATGTTTGAGCGGTATGCTCCGTATCGGGCGCTCGCAGCCTACGCTCCAGAGGGGGTTGAGGATGAAACGCATGAAGAAGCCAAGCGACCAGTCCTTCCGTGGTTCCGGGGAGACTGGGCCTTGGGCGGGGAACCGGTTGTCGAGGGTGCCGATCTGATTCTGAACAATAAGACGTTTCTTGAGGCCGCGAAAACCATCTTCGGCACCTCATTTGTGTATCCTGAATTTGTTGCCGTCAACATTAATGGACCTATGCCTGCATGCACAACGCACCTGGACAATCCCTCTTTTTACGGGGCAACTCGCGTAGATTATCCGTTGCCGTTTCTGAGAGTGATGGGCAGTTCCGGGTTGTTCGACGCCTGGCGCGTGGTTCGCGCCAGCGCGATCTCATGGTTTTATGACGGTAGGGGTGGCAACTTCGATTACTGGCCAGAGGGTCTCGATGGTCCAATGTGGAGCGAACGGTCACCGTTCGGCAATGTTGCTCTCTGCGCAGACAATGACCGGATGTACCACCGCATTGGTCCCATTGGAGATGGCAATGCGAAATTGCCACAGATGTCAGCCGCAGCAGAGATCCAGCCGGATGGCGAGGGCAACTGGGCCATTAAAGAGAATGGAGAAGTGCGCGCCCTTTACCCAAACCATGAGATTCGGCTTTCCGTACTCTGGAAGGCCGAGGTTCGCGACAGAGAGTCGAGGCCCAGCAGGCTAACTCTTGATCGGACTATGGCGCTTTTCATAGCGGACCTGCGTCATCGGGGCATCGACTTCCACCTACCTTCCGATCCGTTGGCCGACCCTGCGTGGATTCTATTCCTGCAGAGAATTTATGCTTATCCAACGGCGACTCCACGGTATGACATGTAAACTATGGGGTAAAGAGTGAGTTGGGTGGACCATTGCATGCGTTGCGCGAATTGTGGCCGTCTTCCCCGCAATGGTGCTAGTTTCGTTTTGATCTTGATGATCTAGGTTAATCACCGTGAGTTGTTCGGCATTGTCCTAGGCTTGGGTCACAATCTGATGTTTTCGAATGGTGGCCTGCTCGTGAATTGGCAACTTTCCTGCCGTTTGCGACGGCCGGGCTCACGCCCACCGTGACTGGAGCTACGGCGAACACGGCAACTATGTTCTACTGTGGCATCTTCTTTCTGACCAGCCTGTTTCACACCCTAGGGCTGGGAGCGGTCGTCCACAAGCGCCGGTTGTTGGGAGAGGAAGTCAGCGACCCGGCGATCTCCAGACT